>JAPCJU010000116.1 GCA_027886795.1 Nitrososphaerota archaeon
AGTGAGATTACGGGAAATAATTTTTTCGCACCCCTATCCTTGAGTAATTTTATTCCGGCGCAAGATCCTATCACGTAAACCAAAATCGCCGCCCCGCTGGGGATCAAGAGAGCAGTTTCGAGATCGACGTTGAGAAAATAGAAGATGATCAGGACAATTATTGCGGAGCCGAACAATACGGCGAGCGCGCGGTTTGGAGCCGAGGTCTTCCTGTCAACATGATCAAGAAATTTGGGGAATGCCCTGTCCTTCGCGGCGGAATAAACTACCCTTGACATGCCAGTCATGTACGCGTTGCTCGTGCCGAAGATGATGAAGGCAGCCAGTATTGCAGTACCGGCTGCTCCGTAGATCCCAATTACGTTTGAAAGTAGTGCGGCAAACGGTGCTACGCTCGCGCCGGATTTGTAGGCGAGGGTACCTATCGTGACGAACGAAACCGAAATGTACAGAGCACTGATAGCAAGGACACTGAGCAAGATGCTCCGCGGGAAATCCCTCTTTGGATTTTCAAATTCCTCGGCAACGTTTGAAACGTTCTCGTAGCCGAGGTACGACCAGAAGATCAAAGCGGCTGCGGTTCCAACGGGAATCAAACCGTAGGGAAGGAATGGAGAGAAATTCTGAAGCTTGACGAGATATCCGGACGTAAGAGTTGCGACTACAAGAAGCGTAACGATCGAAACGACAACCGCAAGCTGTACTTTGCTACTCACAACTATTCCTCGATAGTTCACCGCGAAGGCGATCGAGATGATCGCGGCGGCCGCGACAAAAGTCTCGGGTCGATTGAGGGGGAACGCGTAGCCCAGATATGAAGCTGCGATTAGCGTGACAGCTGGAGCTCCGGTTATGAACCACAGGGCAAAAAGCCAGCTTGTCACCGTGGCAGCTTCAAAACCAAAACTTTCTTTTGAGAACGAATAGACGCCACCGGACTCTGGGTGGCGAGCGGAAAGAGAAGCAAACGTGTAAGCAAATGGATAGCTCGCAAGCGACAAAACTATCCAAGCGATCAATGATCCAGGCCCAGCGATTTTAGCGGCGAGACCGGGGAGGACGAGTATTCCAGAACCTACAACAGAGCTAACGTACAGGGCCATCGCATACCTGAGGGTAATTGCTTTGCGAAGGCCAGGCATATTTTTTTTCGTTTGCCCTCGGCCTATTTTAGATTGCAGCCGTTCCTTGCCCGCTAACCGAGATATGAAATTACCTTAAGTTTGGTTGACTTCTGAAGAAATTCTTAGTGTTTATGAAATGTATCCATCATCATAATATGCAAATTAATATCTGTCAAGACCTTGATCGTGCCTGGTGATTAAGAGATGTCAGAAAATAATAATTCGAAATCTCAAAGGACACCTAATGACCAAAGATCGGATGTTCACAATGACAACAGCAAAGAATACAGGGATGCCATGAATAACCATGCGAACCAATCAAACCCCGAAAGTTCAGCAAATCAATCATCCTCGAATAACCGATCAAACCAGATGAATCCGAACAATTCCGCTTACCGCAGCTCCAGAAACGGCGGCAAGGGAAAAAAGTAACTAGCTCTTGATTTGTCCCAGGTACAGCACAGTAGCGTACTCCAGCGTTATTTGTCCTTCTTTCTGATGAGTATTGAAGAGGATTTGGAGATCCTGCTTCATCGCTTCAAAACCTTCTTGACCCTCTGATGGCAGATAGGATGCCGAACCAGCCCTCCCGAGCAGGCCCTCAAGATCAAGCGATTGCTCGTTTCTGACAGTGAATTTTTTGTAACTTGATTTGAAAAATTTCGAGAGGAAATCATCGTCGATGTCAGGCACTTCGGTCTTTTTTGTGTGCTTGCTCGTCATATTCTCGTAGTCTTCCATCGCGGTCTTCTTTTCCTTCCTCCTTTCATTGTACGCGATCAGAACGCATCCGTTGTTCAGAATTCTCATAAATTCGCTTCGACTCGCCTCGCGATCAAACCAGTGTAGAGCTTGTCCTGCAACGACGAGATCGACACTGTGGTCTGCGAGCCCGGTATTTTCTGCGGTCCCTTTCACGCTGACGAAGTTGTCAAACCCTGAAAGATCGGTCTCTCCAAACGAGCGCATTTCATCGTTCGGTTCGACGCCAAAGACCTTGTTTCCGTTTTCGAGGAATACCCTTGAAAGTAAACCCGTGCCTGACCCGACGTCAGCAACGATCCTGGAACGGTCGAAATCTATCTCCGCATTCAGAATTTCCAGGATTTCTTTTTTTGGATATCCGGGCCTGTATTTGAAGTACATTTCCCCCTTCCCGGAAAACCGATTCACGAATTTTCCAGACATTCCTACTCCCATCAATGCGATTTAGTTAACTCAAAACCAATGCTCCCGCATACTTCAACGAAAATTTCCATGTGGTGTTCAAACCACGGACTCAACATGTAGACGGTGCCATACTTTTCGCCGGACGAAACAAGCAGCGAGCTCGTCACGAGTACGCGAACATGGTGCTGGACAGCTTTGTATTGAAGATCAAGTTCTTTCGCCAGCTGATTAAGGTTGCTCGGCCTCCTCCAGACGATCTGAATTATCCTCGCCCTGTTTTCTCCGCCCCTCTTGCCCCCTAGGAGGAACCACAAGAGTCGTCGCAAATCAGGATCGTCTCGCAACTATGATCATCCCTGGGAATCTGATTATCGGTCGATTTGGAAGAATGGTTAAAGTCCTGTTGAAAAAGGATTACCGACGTTAATGCAACCGCTCGTGGAAGCTGCGATAGTCTTCTCCTTCCTCAACGCAGCCCTGCTCCTAGGACTCCTTTATCTCTACCTGAGGATACTTGCAAAGACGCACGCGAGGTACACGCTTGGACTGATAATATTCGCTACGCTGCTACTCGTCCAGAACTTGATAACGATGGCCTCGTACCTGTTCATGATCGGTTTCTACTCCTGGCAGCTCTATCCAGTCCTTGACATGATCGGGGTGTTCGAATTTGCCGGCTTGATCGCCCTCTTCAGGGTGACGCTATGATTTCTTGAATGAGAGCTACTACAATAGTCGTAGTAATAGAGTTTCAAAGATTTGGATGTAATTTCGATATAGTCTCTTATGACAAATCGAAACAAACAACAGAGCTATGGTCAGCTACAGAACTCTGTCAATTGTCTTCGCGGTTCTCACTATAGTATTCATAGCTTCTACCGGTTTTATCGCGGTATCAGTGCTCAGGAAGATTGGGTTCGAGTAGGGAAAATTTTCTTCAATCGTCCCGAGTAAGAAGCGATCAGAAATCCGACGACCACAACCACAACGATCGCCGCCGTAGCGATCTCCCAGGACGGAGTTCCTGAAGATGTTGTAGTTCCAGTCGAGGACGACGAGCTGGATTGAGCATTGGTGCTCGAACCTGATTGCGTACCTGTAGAAGTCGAAGTCGCTTGCGTTCGGCTCGATGAAAAACTGGAAATAGTACTGGAGCTAGTTGTACTGGAACTGGTACTCGTGGCTGTACTTGATGCAGAACTGCTTGTACTTCCCCCAACGTATCCATTGCTAAGTGGAGGCGAGTAACCCGGACCGACAAAAGTTCCCGGCTCGATCATGATGGGTTGGGGTACTTGAGAAAAGTCAAATGAATTCATCATGTTATTCTTACCAACGCCAAAAGAATCCCTAGTGCCAAGTGAGGGGACGTTGAAATTAGTCTCAATAAAAGAAAGAAACGAGCCGAATTCATATGGCGTGTGATCTACATAGCCGTGCTTAGCCCACGGGGAAATTACCAGCGTCGGTACTCTAAAACCCTCCCCATATGCGTCAACCTGTGGCGGCGCGACGTGATCGTAAAAGCCCCCGTAATCATCCTCGTTGATTACTATCGCGGTAGAGCTCCAGTACTGACTATTCATGACGGCATTAACTAGATATGAGACGTAATCCATTCCGCAGTCCGGTCTGGCTGGAGGATGCTCCGAAGTAACACAGTACTGGATTGGGGGAGAAGCATTGAATGGGTACGTGGGTGGATGCCACACGCTCCCGGGAATTATCCATGACACCGAGGGGAGCGTACCGTTTTGAACGGAATTTACGAAGTTCTGCGTGCTAACTACGTTTTGCTTCAATATCTGGGGGTTCTTTTGGAAGTAATTGAAGACCGGTAGTACGTCCCAGTAGCTCGGAGCTGTGACGTTTGCCTGTCCCGTGTACCACTTCCACGATATTCCCTTCTGGGATAATTCCTGCGCGATTTGAGTCCAGGTCAGGTTGAAGTATTGTGTCAGTTGAAAATCGGGACCATGAGCTCTTGGGTTACCCGTGATATTGCCCGAAGTTCCAGAAACCATGTAGAGATGATTTGGAAAACTGGGGCCCATTAGCGAGGAGAAGAAATTGTCGTCCAAAACATAGTTGTTGGCATAGTCCCAGTAATACGGGATATCACTCCTGTTGTAATAGCCCATCGTTTGGTTGTTCCCTTCTCCCACGATGAAACCGTTCATCGAGCCGTTATTCCAGTCCGTGTGAGCCGCTTGCCACGAATGAAGGAGATCTGCTGACGATTCCGTAGGCAACTGGAACGGAGCTACGTTTCCAGAGCTCCCAGCCATCAACCCATCGCTGGCGTTGGGATACATCTGGCCCGGAGGCAATTCGTCTCCAACAATCAAAACTGGTTGTGAAACATTCAGATGAAACGGTTTGATCGCCGGTTGTGCGGCAGCAGTCAAAGAGGTTGGGCAGCAAGCAGGCGCGTTTGATAAATTATTTGAACTTGGATAAGTGCCAAAATAATTGTCAAAAGAATGGTTCTCCTGCAGTATGAAAATCA
>JAPCJU010000117.1 GCA_027886795.1 Nitrososphaerota archaeon
AAATCTCGAACAAGATGTTGGGAAGAAGGAATTTTTGGAATCTCTTCCCTTCCGAAATTTTTCAAGGGAGGAGTAAGCCGATGAACGTCGATTTGGAATTACAGCTGCGAGGGCTAAAGATATTGGACATAATGAAATCCTGTCAAGCATTGCAGCAGACAACGAGGCAAGCGAATGACTTCACAGGGACTACGGTTTCAATCTAGCTGAGCTGCGTCTGAACGAGGTCGGTTACAAGTTCTCGAAATGGCATGACACGAAGTTGTGCGAAATGATATTGTGATTTCAGGATTCTGCAGTTTCGAGTTCCTCTTTCTTCAGCTGCCGGACCTGCTTTTGGTACATCTCCATAAGCTCCTTGACTGTAGTCGAATCCTCGGGTGCTTTGTCGTCCCGGATTTTCCCCGTAAACTTTGGAAATCTCAAGGCAAAACCGGCGCCTTGTCGAATCTGGTCTAGCCCAGCAGTATAAATCGGACTGAGGGTGATTTCAGAAGCTATGATTTCCATTACCACTTTTGGCTCGAACCAAACTTCTGCTTCGACTTTAGCGTCCACTCGCGGGCTCTTTTCTTTCGTTTTGTGGGCATCCAGTTCCCTGCTAATTTTTTCAAGGTCCGCGTCAGAGAATCCAGTTCCTACCTTCGTCGTAGTTCGAAATACATCGGCCTCATCGTCGTAGGCAGCAAGCAAAAACGCTCCATACACACCAGCTCTTCTACCCATTCCATGATTTGCGCCCACAACAACCAGGTCGATAGTGTCCCTGACTCCTGGGCGATATTCTGGCTTGTACTTTATCCATGCGTACCCCCTAGCGCCAGCCTTGTAGGAGCTCTCAAGATTCTTAACGACAAGTCCTTCGCAGCCAGAAGCTAGCGAAACTTCCATAAGCGCATCAATTTCTGACGCGTCCTTCACTTTCTTTGCAGGAACAAGCATCATGTTGTTCTTGGTCTTAGCGCCTTCAAACAATTTTTCTAGCACTGCCCTTCGCTTCTCGTACGGTTCCTCAATTACTTCATGGCTGTCAACAAGCAACACGTCAAAGAGATTCAATACTACCGGATAATTTTTCATTGCAGCATCGAGGTCGTACTTTCGCCTCCTGTGCATCAATTCCTGGAACGGCAGATATTTTCCCTCCCAATCTATGGCTACGACTTCTCCCTCGACTATGAACTCCTTGGCAGGCAAGCTCCCGAGCCCCTCGACGACGTCTCGGTACTGATCTGTAATTTGTTCCAGCCTTCGTGAAAACAGCGTGACCTCTCCACTGCGGACTTTGTGGGCTTGTACGCGCTCACCATCAAGCTTGTACTCGGCTGCTGCCTCATGGTTCATCTGTGAAATTATCAATTCGGCGGTTTCCATCCGCTCCGCGAGCATCGGCCTTACTGGCTTTGACGCTGTCACTCTTACAGCACCGATAGCCTTCAGTCCTTTGTTCGCCAAGAGATCGGCGACGTACCCAAGATCACTGGTCAGATTGTACGCGTTTTCCAATTTGTCGCGATTTTTCTTATCGTCAGTAAATGTTACAGCAAGTGCATCCAAAACAGTGAAGTCAGCAACTCCCAGACGGAGTTTTCCAGTCACAAATCGAACGAGAAATTTTGCTTCCAGACTCGATGCTGAATCCAGTAACATTGCAAGCTTGTTCACCCTGACGACGCTTGATCCCGATCCCGACGTTTTGGCGATTTCTTCAAGCGTCGAGTAAACACTTTCGACCGTCAGTTTCCCCGAGCTTAAGCGCTGTTGGCTTTTCTTGCTCGACAATTCTGCTGCAACATCTCCGAGATCGCCTGTCTTTCGGAATAATTCCTGAATTCGGTCAGCCTCGAAACTGTAGGCTTTCCCAATTGCCTTCGAAACAGTTTTTTCCGCCATGCCGATCTCTATGCCGAGAAAATCCGGAAATAACTTACCCTGGGTCAGGTACGAGACTTTCGATACCAGAGATTTCGGTGTTTTTTTCAGAACTTCGACCAATATGGCCGTGAGCTCGGTTCGAGACGATGTTTTGGTCATTCTGTCGAAGGCTTCGGCTAGGATCGAAAAATCCAAATCAGTCTCGCCCCAATTACCGCGTTTATTCCGAAATGAGCGAGAACGTATTAATACTATTTTGGACGTATTAATAATATTCAAAGTGTTTTGAAATGGGTGGAACTAAGAAGAAGTCAATAGGCTCTGCAGATAGAGCTCAGACTGCGCAGGACTCGGCTCAAACCGGTCCGAAGAAGCCTGAAAAGAAAACTGCAAAAGAATCGAAACTGGCCGCGCAGCAGGCAAAGCAGCAAGCTTTGATCCTTCCAAAGATGGACGAAAAACAGCTCATCAAAACTCTTACTCCGTTGAAAGCTATAACGGTTTATGGAACAGCGAGGGTTCTTGGACTGAACGCAGCCATCGCAGTTCAAACCTTGAAAAACTTGGAATCAAAGAATGTGTTGCACAGGGTCGGTGGATATAGTGGGCATTACATCTACGCCCTAAATATGCCGGCTTCAACCGCCTAACTGTGTAATGCTGTCTATTTGAATAGAGTCTCCCCTTCGGCAAGATTCTAGCACGTCCATCCCCCCGACCACCTGCCCCATGGGATTCATGGGTTTGTAGCTCCTAGTATCCTGGAGAAAAAAGCAGATCATGTTACCGGCCGGCATGAAAGCGATCTCTCCCTTCCGGAACTCTTTCCTCGATTTCTCTTCGCCGGTAACGACGTTTGTCAATATGTAAAGAAAGTTTTTTTCAAACAAATTGACTCTACCATCGAGTGGAACCGCCCGCTGTATTTTCGTCAAGGTCACTGGTGAAAGATGCTTGAAGAGCCTGCCGATTATTTGTCCCTTCCCCGGGACCTTTGCCAACAATTCCATTTCTGAAATTGAGTTGCTGGACAGGGAATAACTGCTCCAAATCTTCTGTAAATCTAAATTCCTATAAGATTTCTCTTCTCGATCTAGAAAGGTTTAATTGGCAACCAAAAACCGATCTACGTATTCCGGTGTTTTTTGCGCTTTTGCCTACTATTCCTCGTACTAGGGTATCTTCGCCTCAAAAAATCAAACGTAAAAAAGCGAAGACTCCTGAACAAGAAAGCAGTGAAACTTTTCAGGTAACAATCGGACCTCCTCAGATTACTCGTTTTGAAAAAGCCAGAATCATTGGAGCAAGATCTTTGCAGCTCGCGTTAGGCGCTCCTCCCTTTATCAAAGTCATAGCCGGTATGAGAAGTCCGATTGATATTGCGATTTCTGAACTTGAGCAGAAAGTACTCCCAATCAATATTCGGAGAACCCTACCTGATGGGCAGTACGAAGACATCCCGCTGGATGTTCTTACAGTTTGATTCCAAATGTTTCTCCTTTTTTTCGTTCCGTCCTAACTAATCTGGAGCAAAATAATTTTCAATGAAATGTTATGTTTGTGGTAAGACCTCAAAAGCGGAGTGTCAAATGTGCAAGCGTCCGGTATGCAGAATCCACTTCAACATGTATTACGATCCGTCAACTCGCGTCATGACGCCATTGTGCGGAAATTGTGCGCAAATAAAACGGCGAGAACTTGGATAGAAATTCACGCTAGGCTTAAATACAATCTTCGCTGATCGCTTTTTTGCATCCAAATGGCAATCAGAAGCCCAAATCCCACAAGCAAACCGGCAGCAGAAAAATCAGATTCGATGCAAGAAACTGCTCCTCGTCCACAGGAACGCCCCCCAAGAACTTCTCCGCCTAACCACATTTTCGTTGGTAAGAAGCCTGTTATGAGCTATGCAATGTCTGCGATGGTTCAATTAGCTCAAAGTGGGGACATCGTCCTCAAGGCAAGGGGCATGGTCATCTCACGGGCCGTAGACGTTGCGGAGATTGTTACGAAGAGATTGGGAAACAATACATTCGAGATCCGAAATATCCATATTGATACCGAGAAACTGGGAGAGGGCGAAGATATTCGAAACGTTTCCACAATCGAGATCATCATCGCCAAAAAAACACCGTAGCTCAATGTTTTGGTCCCAGCCAGTGTTTCTGGCCAAAATTACCTGGATTAAGTCTAGTGTTCCGATCCAGGATGAATGCTCGCCTTCTTTATCTAATTTGTCCCTAGTGTAACTTTTAGTTGGATTCTGAATGACTACGATGGAAGACGGAACGATTATGCTCGGAGACCGAGTACTTCTGTACCTCGATCCTCGGAGGACGTGGCTCGTTCAATTAAAGGAAGGTATGGAAAGCTTTCACACTCACGCCGGCATTGTAGATCTGAAAAAGATTCCAGGAATGAAATTTGGAGACAGTGTCGTCACGACGCTCAATGAATCGATCCAACTCCTGAAACCAACGATTCTTGACTTCATTATGAAGTCGGAACGTAGAACACAGATAGTCTATCCGAAAGATTTTGCATACATCGCGGCTCGTTCGGGGCTCAGATCAGGCTCTCGAATACTCGAATGTGGTACAGGCTCTGGCGCATTGACGACTTTCTTTGCAAGTTTGGTAGCTCCTACCGGCATTGTTCACACTTTTGAAGAAAGGGACGATTTCTTTCAAATTGCGGGAAAGAATATCGAAAAAGCCGGAATGGCTCCTTTTGTAAGACGCGAAAAGGGAAACCTCCACGAATCATCTGTAGAGGGACTTTCCTATGATCTCGTGATGCTCGATACCGGGGATCCATGGACCCTGCTCGAAACAGCTCACTCTGCCCTTAAAGGATCAGGTTTTGTGTTTTGCATATGCCCTACAACAAACCAGTTGGAGAATGTCGTGGCG
>JAPCJU010000118.1 GCA_027886795.1 Nitrososphaerota archaeon
ATTAATGATCGTTGGGAACCTGTTAATCGGGGCAATCGGAGTAATTGCAAAAACTTGGAGCGAACCTTCGAGAAAGGGTGCCCCGTATGAGAAGGAATGTCCGGTCGACCCTGTCGGCGTGCTAATCATTAATCCATCCATCCTTTGCGAGAACACGGTTCCGTGGTCGAGGTCTATCGTGAACAATGGCGTCTTTGACAACGATTGTCTAATGATCAGAGTCTCGTTTAGGGCAGGCGGTAGAACCTTGTTTTCTATCGATGGTGATAAACGAAGTCTCCTTTCAACATGAAAGTCACCCTCTTCGATCTTTCTGAGGGCGAACTTGATCTGATCTGGTTTGATTTCGGCTAGTATTCCTCTTCCCCCAACGTTTATGCAAAGACAGGGCAGAGTGCTATCCAAAAGTCTGAGGAGTCTCAGAATGGTACCGTCCCCAGAAACAGTCACCACAAGATCGATTTTTGAGTCTCCTATTTCAGCCACCGTTCGCACATGGTCGACTCCTTTCATGCGGAGGTTCGGAAAACTTGTAACTGAGATTCCGTTCGCAATTAGGAGCTCAGCAACGTCTTTAGCTATCTCTCTAGCTTCGCCGTGACCTTCCTTTGAAATAATCCCAATCTTTGATATTTTCATCTATAGGCCACTAGACGTTTCAAAATCTGCAATTACAGATCCGACATTCAAAATTCTCAGGATTTTAATCTTCGCGTGTTTGAAAACCGGATTCCGACTTAACTGATATTTCCATCTTGTGCACTAAACTGAGTGACGAGATTTTTTCACAAATTTCAGGTACGATTAACGTTAAATAGAGTTCGTCGTAGTTTCGTGCCTCGCTGTTCATAGTTGAGTAAGCCTGTCGATCTGGGAAGCTTGAAGGAAGGTTCGTACATCGTGATCGACGGTGAGGCCTGCAGAATCGTCGAATACGACAAGAGCAAACCAGGCAAGCACGGCGCAGCTAAAGCGAGGGTTGTAGGTATCGGTGTTTTCGATTCGGTCAAGAGGAGCCTCGTCTTACCGGTTTCGACTAATGTTGAAGTTCCCTTAATTGAGAAAAAATCCGGTCAGATTGTTTCTTCTGATCCCAATAACGTTCAATTGATGGATCTTGAGACTTTCGAAACTTTCGACGTTCCGGCACCAACAGACCAAGACATCAAGAGCAAGATAGTTTCGGGAGCTGAAGTTGAATACTGGCGAGTTTTAGGACGGATGAAGATTATGCGGGTAAAGAACAACTAGCTTTCGCGAGACAAATTTTCAAAACTTGAAAAAGCCTTTTCTCTTCTCGTCTTCAATCTGCTTGAACTGCTTCAAGAGATCCCTCTGTTTTTCGGTGAGTTTTAGTGGCACTACTACGTTTACCGAAACAAGCTCATTCCCCCTGTTGGAGCCACCCAAGATCGGCATTCCCTTGCCTTTTAGTCTCAAGATGGCCCCGGTCTGAGATCCTGCCGGAATGCTGATCTCGGCACCAACTCCATCGATCGTTGGGACTTGAATTGTAGAACCGAGAGCCGCGCTCGCCATATCAACAGCGACGACACAATGGAGATCATTTTCTTCTCGTCTGAACACCTTGTGGGGCAGCACATGGCACATGACGTATAGGTCGCCTGCTGAAGTTCCGCTTTCGCCGGCATCTCCCTCTCCCCTCAAACGAAGCGATGATTCCCCATCAATTCCCGCCGGAATTTTTACTGTTATTTTCCTGTTTCTCTGGACTGTACCGTTTCCCTTGCAATCTCGGCACGGATTATCCAAAACCTCGCCCTTTCCCTTGCACATTCGGCAAGTCTCGATTCTAACAAATTGAGCAAACCCCGACGAACTTATTCTTTGAACCTGACCTCGTCCTCCACACTCGGTACAAACTCGTGGAGTACTACCCGGTCGGGAGCCAGTGCCTTTGCACACCGCACATCTCTCTGTTCTAGGAATATCGATTTCTGTTGTTAACCCCGATGCCACCTGCTCCAAAGTGAGATCTAGGTCGTAGCGGAGATCGGCTCCCCGGCGAGAGCCTCGGCCGGATCCGGTCATGTTCCCAAAGAACATGTCGAAAATACTGCCTCCGAAACCGCCAAATCCTCCGAAGCCAAGGTCTCGTAATATCTCGTCGAAGTTAGCCGTGCGGAAAATGTCCTCAGAGGAGTATTTTCCTTGGATTCCTTCATGTCCGAACCTGTCGTACTGCGCTCGCTTTGCATCATCCGACAGGACCGCGTAAGCCTCGGATACCTCCTTAAACCGGTCTTCCGCACCCGCTGCCTTGTTGCGATCCGGATGATATTGCAAGGCAAGCTTTCGATAGGAAGCTTTGATTTGATCTTTGTTCGCGTCCTTCGGTACGTCTAGTACCTCGTAATAATCCCGCTTCTCAGACGACATCTCTGCTTCTGTCACTTAATCCCTCTTTTGTCCTGATTCTTGGTCTACCTTGTACTCAGCGTCTACGACTTTCTGGCCCGCTGAACTGTCGGTTCCGCTTGACGTCGTTGACCCTCCAGAGGAAGAAGTTGCCGAAGCTTGCGCCGCGGCTTGTTGATAAGCCACGGTGCCTATCTCCTTCAGAACGTTGCCGAGCGCGTCAGTCCTTTGCCTGATTACCTCGGTGTCCGTTCCCGCCATCACATCCTTGAGCTCTTTCGAGGCGTTGTCCAACTTTGTCAAAAGTTCGGCGGGGATCTTGTCCTTGAGATCAGACTTTGTCTTTTCAACTGTATACAACAAACTGTCTGCTTGATTTCTGATCTCGGCTTCCTCTTTCTTCTTCTTGTCAGCTTCCGCAAATTGTTCTGCTTCTTTTACCATACGTTCCTTCTCTTTTTCCGAGAGCTTGGTGGATGCGGTTATCGCGATTCCGCCTTGCTTTCCGGTCGCCATATCCTTGGCAGAAACGTTCAGAATACCGTTGGCGTCAATGTCGAAAGTGACTTCGACCTGTGGAACGCCGCGCGGTGCAGGAGGAATTCCGGTCAGATTGAAATTTCCCAATGAGACATTATCCCCTGCCATTGCCCTTTCTCCCTGAAGGACGTGAATTGTAACAGTGGTTTGAAAGTCCGCGGCAGTTGTGAAGATTTGACTTTTCTTCGTTGGAATTGTCGTGTTCCTGTCGATAATCTTTGTGAGGATTCCACCCATTGTTTCTACTCCGAGAGAAAGGGGAGTAACGTCAAGCAGCAGAATGTCAGTTACTTCGCCCGAAAGTACTGCACCCTGAATCGATGCCCCCATCGCAACACACTCCATGGGATCAACCCCTCTTTCTGCCGGTTTGCCCATAATCTTCTCGACAAAGTTCCTGACGATCGGCATCCTAGTAGGCCCGCCCACCAAAATAATCCTGTCCACTTGGTTAGGCTCTAACTTTGCATCTTGCAGAGCCTGCATCGTGGGCTGTCTGCATCTTTCAATAATCGGATTGATCAATTCCTCCAACTTTGCTCTAGTCAGAGTCATCGCAAGATTTTTTGGACCCGACGAGTCCGAGGCGATGAACGGAAGATTAATTTCGGTTGTGACGGTCGTGGAGAGTTCGATCTTCGCTTTTTCGCCTGCTTCGCGAACCCTTTGAATTGCCACCTTGTCGTTTCGAATATCGACTCCACTTTGACCTTTGAATTGTGAGTCAATGTAATCTACGAGCAGGTTGTCCATGTCAGTGCCTCCGAGTTGAGTGTCGCCGCTAGTCGACTTTACCTCGAAGACTCCACCACCAAATTCCATTATGGTTACATCCAGAGTACCTCCCCCAAGGTCGAAGACCATTATCTTCTGATCTTTTCCAGCTTTATCGAGGCCGTACGCAAGTGATGCCGCAGTTGGCTCGTTAATTATCCTTACAACTTCCAAACCAGCGATAGCGCCGGCATCCTTGGTCGCCTGTCTCTGGTTGTCGTTAAAGTATGCGGGAACCGTTATGACAGCCTTGTCAATTTTTTCTCCGAGATACGATTCAGCGTCTGCCCTAATTTTTTGGAGAATAAAGGCCGATATTTGTTGTGGAGTGTACTCCTTTCCATAAACACGAACCTTGTAATCGGTTCCCATCTTCCTCTTGATCGCCATGATCGTACCTTCAGGATTTGACACCGCTTGTCTTCTAGCGGGCTCCCCCACCAACAACGCGCCCTCCTTTGTGAAAGCAACGTACGACGGAAAGGCTTTCCCTCCAACGCTTGTTCCCTCGGCGCTGGGAATTATCGTCGGCCTCCCACCCATCATTACTGCAGCTGCTGAGTTGCTCGTCCCAAGGTCTATTCCTATTATTTTTGCCATTTTTCTACTTCACCTAATAATTTTGCACTTTATTCGTTCTAACTAAGTACTCACAATTGCGGTGATTCTTCTTCGGTCGCGCGCTCTCCGCTCTCTACCACTTCACGGGGTATCCCTGATGTTTCTCCAGAACCCTTTTTCGAATTCTTTGATTTCCTTTCGCGGGCGACCTCGACCATCGCAGGTTTTATGACCTTACCTCCGAGGGTGTAGCCGTGACCAACTACCGAAATTATCTTGCCTTGTTCCATGGTTTCCGAATCTTGAAAAGCTACGGCTTCGTGAATTCTCGGATCAAAGGTTGCACCAAGTTCGGCATCTATTCGTTTGATATCTTCACTTTTTAGAATCCCATCTATTCGGGACTTCACTAAGAGGAGTCCATTGGTCAGCCCTGTGTTTTCAGTACTCCCCACTATATTCAATGCCCGATCCAAGTCCTCCATTATCGAAATTATTTCCATTATC
>JAPCJU010000119.1 GCA_027886795.1 Nitrososphaerota archaeon
GCTGTAGACGTTGCGATTCAAGTTGCCAAAGCCTTCGACTCTGAGCTTATCATTATCAGTGTCGTGGACGAGAGGTACCCCGCAATCTACACACCGGTCGGTGTGGGGGCACCCGCACTGGACTATAGCCAATTTATTGGAGCGGCGGAAAGAGATGCTAAACAGATTGTAGACGAAGCTGTTCAGAAAGCAAAGAAAGAGTCAGCCAATGCTAGCGGGGAGGCCATGCGGACTGTATCTTCTGTCGTGGAGTGCATCATCGACAAGGCGGATAACGAGGCCGCTGACTTGATCATAATGGGCACCAGGGGATTAGGCGGTTTCAAGAGGCTCCTACTTGGAAGCGTATCCAGTGGAGTTGTTTCCCACGCAAACTGTGCCGTACTAGTCGTCAGATAGTGATACTACGACTCGAAAAATTGTCAGAATGCAATGCCCGGGTGGGCTTTAGGAAATCTCATCATCGGCCGCGTATCGCCTTGATGTTTTCCTCTTGATCCTGTCCGGTTTCTTGTCGCGCCGCGTAGCGATTCTCTTTATCCAAGATTCTATCTCTGAAAAAATCTTCGAGATGTCGTAGCCGTCAACCTTGTAGTTTTCATGCCACTCAGTACCATCAATGAAGACCTGCACCTGATATAGCATCTTTTGAGAATTTATCATCTTATCTTTGATGATCGCCCTAACATCCATCACGGTGGGATCCATTTTTCTCAGGAGCTGGACAGCTGCAGTGAACTTCGACTTTACGATTTCTGATTCCAAAGGATTATCCGGAAGGCCGATTATGGTGACTGGTGTTGGTTCAATTGCTCCGCCGAACGGAACGAGTTTCAAGAAGTCTCTGTATGTCACTATCCCCTTCACTTTTGAATTATCCACTATCACAGAATAATTCGTAGAGAACTTCAGCATGTTCTGCATGACTTTTGATAGCGAATCCCCTTCCTTGTTTGTTGTCGTTTCGTCGCTCGCAAGGCTTGAAACGATGTTTGCAAATCGACCCTTTCGGGTGCCTCCCTTGGAGTCCCTCTGGACCTCTGGAACCATTCCGAAGACAATATCATCCGAAGTAATGATTCCGGTCAACTTTAGTGCATCAAGGATCGGAAGTTGATCGACTTTTCTCCTGATCATGATACTCCTTGCCTTCGCTGCCGAATCTGAAGTATCCGCACAAATAGGGTCAGGCGTCATTATTTTTTGAAGAGTGTAGTTGAAACCGGTAGATTCGACGAATGATTTCGCGATCGAGATCGAAGTTATCTTTCCTTGAAGTTTTCCATTAGAGTATACCGGGAGTGACCTAATTCTATGTTCAAACATCGACTTTGCAGCGAGAATTACCGAATCTCCCAAATTCAGCCGTGGAACTGGAGACATTATCGTTGAAAGTTTGGTCGTAACGACGTTTTCAACATCTAGAAGGTCCCGCATTGCAACCGAAAATGTCCTACCATTTTCCTCAATGAACCCTTCATAATTCCCAGATTCCTTTAGACTCCCAATCAATTTTGAAACTGGATCTGACGGATCGAAGGTTACTACTGGTTCGACATAGTCTGAATTTTTCAGCGTTGCAGTCTTGTTCGGCAAGCCTTACTCTGACATTCCACTTTCGAATCAAGGTATTTAAAAAACTGGGATGAGTTTGTAACTAGACGCTTTCCTTCTTGACGGACTTGCCCTTTACAACTACAGTGTAAATCTGGTTCTTGTCTTCCCTCACTACATTGATGTTTGCGTAGTCATCATGAAACAGGGAAAACTTGAATCTGCTCGGATCATAGTCGCGCGATCTAACTATCATCGCGAGTTTGTCGATGAGTCTCTGGTTCACGACTTTGAGATGCCTCCGCTGCCTTGCAATCTCGCCCATGTGCTTTTCGTAATAGGCATTGACGAGCCTTGTCAGTTTCCGGTTCATCGTAAAGTAAACTCCAAAACCCACAAGATAAGTGACAAGGAATCCTCCCAGGAAAACATAGACGCCGCTCGACCCCAGATTTCTCATAACGCCAAGACCCTGTAAAACGAAGTATATTGTAAAGACGATCAAGCCGAGGAACATTATCACAGGACGCAGAATGCCTAAGATCTTCGACTGTTTCATCACCTGATCTGAAGATGAAGGAAGAGATGAAATATCATCAACATCTCGAGATACTTCCTTCCACACGGCTGCAATATCCGGGTCATCAGGATTTTTCTTGACGATCCTCTTGATCCTCAAGGGGTCTACGACCGAAAGCGCCGCGTACCCATCTAGGAAACTGATTAATCTTGAAAGATCCTTGGGATCGATGGACTTCTTATCCGTCAAGGTAAGCATCTGTTCCGTTCTAAGTTACTTTCCAAGTGCAACGAAGTATCCAATTAGGTTGTCTTTTTCTCCTTTTCTTTCGCAATTAGAGAGCTCAGACCAATGTAATCCTGCCTATCCATAACACCTTTCAGCTCATCGTTTCTAACAAACCTCCCAATATTCTCAATCGCACCCAAAAGAGCCAGTTCCTCAGTTTCAGGAACTACACCCGAATCATGCGGAGTCCCCAAGAAATTCGGCAGATCAAAAAACGGGAATTTTTGCGAAAATTTCTCCCCTTGTTTCGGGTACCACCACCAAACGTCAAGCGCACACTTGAAACTAGGATTTTCCTTCAAATGCTGGAAAAGGGCCAATTCGTCAATTATGAACCCCCTCGCCACGTTGACTAAAATGGAATTCCTCTTCATTGCTCGCAGTTTTTGTTTATCGATTAGGTGAAACGTCTTGACCGTGAGTGGCAAAGAAACAACAGTGACATCAGCTTTCACCAGGACTTCATCCAGTTTCTCAATGCTTACAACTTCATCAAAATTGGGGAGAGATTTTCCGGTACTGTTTACCCCAATCGTTTTCATCCCAAAACAGGACGCGATCGAGGCAACCGCTTTGCCAATTCCTCCGGCGCCAATAAGCACCATAGTCTTACCTTTGAGAAAAATAGAGTCCGTGGGAATTTCCCAGTCTCCTTGCTTTAGTTCCAGGTCAGATTTCCCGATGTTTCTAGCGAAATAGAGCACCATTCCGAAAACATGTTCCGCCATCTGCTCACCGTAAGCTCCGATGTTCCCGCAGACCAAAACATTCGGAGGGATTTTTCTAAAGTCCAGGACGTCGACTCCAGCTCTTGTACTTTGAATTAGTTTGAGACCACTGAATTTCCCTAACTCTCCTCCAGAGATAATTTTCCTATCGTTATCAACGGCGGTGTCCAGAAGCAAGATTTCGATCCTTCCAATTTCTGAATCATCGAGATCTTGCATAGTTCTGATTTCATATGAGCTACCTATTTCTCGAGTCAGTTCGATACGAGTCTGGTCGGGAAGCTTCCTGCTAGAAAGGAGGATCTTTTGCTCGTTCATGGTTAATTTTCATACTAGTTGAGAACGTTTCGGAGAAGATGATCTCCCAATCTTCGGGATAGCGCCATTATGGTTAGGGAAGGATTAGCGTCTATAACAGTTGGGATAACGCTTCCATCCATGACGTACAAACCTTCAATGTCATGCGATCTGCAATGTCCGTTAACAACGCTTGTTTCGGGACGACTGCCCATCCGGCAAGATCCCTGAACGTGATGACTAAGATAGATTGAATCTATTGTTTCAGTAGCCCCGGCAGCGCTCAGCCCTTCTCGACACATCGACCTTGCCGACCTAAACTTTGATTTATCGCTGAAGGTCACCGGCTTGTAAAATTTTTCCTGTCCCGTTTCCTCATCCCTGAAAATCCGACCGTTGTTGTCATCGTGGATGTTGATGAAGATGCCCGCGTAATATCGATATTCTTTGAGAATCTTCTTTTGTCTCTCCCCCCACAATGGTACTTCATCGTCATCGACCATCACTTCTGAAAAAGAGAGAGGCCCCTCCATGACTTCGGATGCCTCCAGTAGGAATCCGCCTCTTTCTTTTTGAGAAAACTCTTCCATCTGTCCCGAAAGTGGATGCATGACCCAGTTATCGAGGACCTGATTGAATTTTCCAAATACGATCGCCGCCGTGTTGACCCCAAAGTTTCTGCCTATCTGGGAAACGCTTGGTGTGCTTCCGGCAAATTCCTCGATTCCAGAGTCCAGAAGAAGCAAGGGTGTATTCAAAGCTCCTGCCGCCACGACGACGATTTTTGAAGTTACTCTCTTTTTCTCTCCATTGGCGTTTGTAAATTCGACTCCCTTTGCCACTGTTTCTTCTCTTGCAGAATCTTTCTTCTTTGAGAAAATTATCTTGGTAACGATCGAATTGTAGAATATTTCCGCTCCCAGTAGGACCGCGGGTACTATGTAGGCTGTTAACGTGCCTCTTTTCGCTTCTGTAGGACAACCGAACAAGCAACCAGATTGATCGCACTGTGGGGTGATGTATGCGTTAACGGGTTGAAATGGATGACCGATTTTCTGGAACCCCCTATCTATAAGTTTCAGCCCCTCATCCCACTCGGTGTACTTTCGAACGCTGGTGTCTCTTTCCACCTGATCGTAATATGGTTCAAGATCTTTCGAAGAAAATCGTTCCCCGGTTTCATTCTTGAGATCGGTTGCTTCGTACCATTCATCAAAGTTGAAATCCGGTGCTCTGTGAGCGACTGCCGTGAATATTGTGGTTGAACCGCCGACACATCTTCCCATGCCTAGGGCTATTTCCCCGTCGTACCCGAGTTCGTAATTTGAAGTCCACCGCGGTTTCCACCAC
>JAPCJU010000012.1 GCA_027886795.1 Nitrososphaerota archaeon
AGCTGAAGAAGTGGAAACGCCTTGGTTCGAATCTGAAATTTTCGCTTCTTCGCCAGCTTGTAGGTCGACACTAGGTTCGCCCAAGTAAAGCACCAAGCCTTGGCATCATAGACTCGAGTTGCTCCTTTACGAGCATCTGGTAATACTGGATTATGATATCCACCATAAGTAGAAGGCCGACTCCGGTTCCATAAACGCCCAAAATGTTTGACAGAGAAGCTAAAAGCCCGATGAAGATTCCACCGACGATGGTGATGATCGGTATGTACTTCGAAAGGATGGCCTCGACCGACGTCCCACTTCTCCTAAATCCCGGCACCATCACGTCAGCGCCTATCAGGTTCTTTGCCGCAGCTTTTGGCGATAGCCCTCCGATTTCGACCCAAATCCGTGCGAACATTACAGAAAATATCACCGCGAACATTACGTAGGTCAGCGCCCTAACATAGTCGGGGTGGGCAACGAAAATCGAGTTCGGCGATGTCATATAGTAAATCAGGTTTCCCGGCAGTGGCTGGTACGAAAGCGGAGACGCACCCGTGCTACCAGCAATCTGGGTTGAATTGAACTGAGCGAACCAATTGAAGTACACGTTATTGTTTCCCTGATCGTAAGCCTTCCATAGGTACGACGCAAAGAACTGGATATTTGACGTCAGGGCGGAAAAGAGAATCACCGGGATGTTTGAAACATATAGTAACTTTATCGGATAGACTCCTGCAAAGCCTCGGTATTTTGTCGATGTGATCGGAATTTCGATTCTCATTCCCTCAACATAGACAATGATCAAGATAGCCGAAATCGTGAGTATCAGGCCGAATATCGAGGGGAACTGCGGCGCGGCTTCTCGAAAGAACATTGAACCGACATTTCCTTTTATTAGAGCCGCGATTGTTGCAGGTACTACTCCGTAAAATTGAGTAACTGCGTTGGCGCCTGTCCCGCTTATAGGAACCACGATTGGGCTGAAAATATCCCACATCGTCCTTTGAGCGACACCTGCCAAAATGAATAGACTGACACCGCTGCCGATTCCCCAACCCTTCTGGATGAGCTCGTCCAATAACATCACTATCACCGAAGCGGCGAATAATTCGAAGAATATCGCTATGGCGGCCGGCCCAGCTATGGATCCGAACAGACCTCCAATCAGATAAGCGGACGCTTCGACCACAATCACGATCATGGTAAGGAGCTTCGTTGCTGAAGTGAAGATAGCCCGGTCGTCGGGGTTTTGGAAATCAACTTTGATTATTTCAGAACCTGCGAGTAACTGCAAGATGAGTCCAGCAGTGACTATCGGACCAATTCCGAGGGTCATCAGAGTTCCCTGTTGGGAAGCAAAAATAATGCTGGAATACGAAGTTTGGCTGGATGCACCTATCGGCACACCCGTTAGGGGAGTAACCGCCATTACCAAGTAGACGATGAGAGCGATTCCAGTCCACATCAATTTCTCATTGAGAGAGGGCTTTCTGACTGGTTTTCGAATTTCAGGAAGCACCGTGGCGGCTGCCTTTACGAAATTCTTTACTGCTCCCATGTCATTCGACCAAAGGCTTTTTGATCAATATAGCAATTCGACAGTGATAAGGTTAGTTGACTGCAATTCCGTAAACAGATCGATATATTATTTCTTAACCGGCTTTTTAGTTGGTTCCTTACCTTTCTTTTCAGGAGAGGCTTTTTCCTTCACTTCCGCTACCTCGAGGACTTCAATTGAACCGCCGGCTGCCTTTATCTTCTCAATAGCAGAACTGGAAGCTCTCCGGGCTTTCACTTTCAGCGCTTTGTGAACAGAACCCTGCCCCAGGAGTTTGTCATAGCCCATCGAAACTAGATCGATCTGCTCTCCCAATTGTGCGAGGTTATCAAGTTGATAGAGATTAATCCATCTGGCAGTCGTTACCTGATTTGGGGGATGCCATTTGTTCGAACCGAAATGGTCAGGATCGTACTTCACCGTGTAACTCCATTTGTGTTTGTGCAAGCCTGCCATGCCCGATCCCCCCTTTGCACCGGTTCGTCTGTGCTGCGCAACTTGGCCCCATCCGTGTGTCCTGGAACCCCTGAGCCTTCTGACCTTTCTTAATCTGGATGCCAATTACTATTCCCCGATTCAACCAGACTTCTAAAGCATTTTCTCAACTAAGGAAGTCAATTCATTATTTTGACCCAGAATTCCGCCGTCACTGAATTGCCTGCGTATTGACCTCTTGAACCCACCCTTCGGGGGGCTGAGCCTGAAAAACGGACGGATCGCGTCAATTTTGTTGAGCCTCAAGCTACCCGACTCCAAGGCTACTGCGATTTCGCTGACAGAAGAAAAATCCTTAGTGATGATCTCAGACTCGGGGGTCCTATTTCCGGTCGATTTCTCAGATCTTGCTTTAAGCAATTTTTCAGCCGTTATCGCGTCGAGTTTGCACCACGCAACGTGCTCTTTAGAAACATTCAGCATCCCCTTGTGGACTTTATCATCTGGAACGATTGTCGCATTGAACCTCCTGCCTATCTTCATCTGTTCCAGAGTCGTCCTAACTGGTGCTCTAGTATTGACTAGCCCGCGAAGGTTGACAACCAGAAGGTTTCCAACCACAGCTTCAGCTGGTGTAGCTTCTATTTTGGTTTGTTTTTGACTCATTGTGATCAAACTACCGGATTACGCTGATTCCGTGAATTCGTTTTAGGGCGTCGTATACCGCGTTTGCAATCGAGGACATAGTATTGGTCGAGCCATATGTTCTTGTCCATGCATCCTTTACTCCGGCGAGTGCGAGCAAGTTACGAACGGTCTCCCCTGCAACTAATCCCAGCCCTCTGGGAGCAGGAATTATCTCAACACGAACGCTACCACCTTTCCCCGTAATCCTGAAGGGAACTGAATGCGGCCTTCCATCCCGACATTCCCAACTACCGCACCCGAGCTTTACAGGAATAATGTTGAGGTACGCGTCATTTGTAGCCTTGTCGATAGCGCTACGCATCTGGACCGCCTTTCCCCTGCCAACACCGAACCAGCCAGCTTCATTGCCAACAGCGACAACCGCCGCAAACTTTGTAACTTCTCCCGCGTCGGTCTGTTTTTGGACAATACCCACACTGACAACGTTGGACTTGCTGTCCGGTAACAGTTTCTTGACGATCTCAGCCTCTTTCACTCTCTGCCCACTCTCGAAGATCTCTTCGAGCGACGTGATCTTTCCTGTAGCGACCAATTCGCCCAATCGGGTTTTTGGAACCCAGGGGGCCTGTTCCCTCTCCCTCCGCCTCTCCTCTCTCTGTGGTGGGGGCTTCGGTGCTGACGGACTTTCTATTTGGGGTGTGCTTCCTGAATCTTGTGCCATTATCTAAATCACTGTTTAACTGCTCGTTTCATTCTCAATACTAGCTTTAACGCTCTCGAAGTGCGAAGGATAATCAGAAGGATTCAGACCCAAAGACAAAATCTTTGAAAATACTTGGTTGAACTTTTCCTTGTCTTCTGCCTCTAGTTTCTTAGCATAATCGGCGATGTGTTTTCCCTGAATGCGATAATCTTCCGGGAGACTCTCATCATTAACTTGAATATTCAACCCAGCGTCTCTTGCTCCGTTCACTAAGGATGCGATTCTCGAGCCGTGTACAAACCTACCGACTCCCGAGTACACTATTGCATTTTTTACGCTTCCCTTTCCGGCAAGCTGCCCCAAATAAAATCCAGTGAGATATGCGCCTGGAAGATTTTTCGTCGATCCCTTCCAGCCAAATTTTTTCACTAGATCCCTGGACGAGGCTGCAGCGAGAGTCAAGTCTCCAGTAGCTGTCGGTTTCATGATCTGGGAGTAAATGTATTTGCCGGAAATTCGAATAGAGACGAACGGAAGCTTCCCCATGATTATTCCCTTCCTCTTCCGGTAATCCGTTTTGCCTTCTCTTCTTCTTCTGAAAATGTGGACGTAATGACTCTTCGGCATGGTATCTATCTCCTCTGTACCTTTGCCAGCTCCTCGTCGAGCCTCTTCCTTGTTCTGATTTGGGCTCCCTTTACTTGGAGATACAACATCTTGAAGTCTTGATTTGTAATCTCGCCGCGATCACGCCTCATTTTCAAAATTCTTCTGAGCATCCTGACCCTTGCTACCCACAGAGTCTTCTTCCCAACACGCGCACCTTGGGCACCCTTCTTACCACCTTGACCGAGTCCGCGTTTCTTTCTCTTCAGTCTTCTAATTCTGAATCGGCCGCGAGAGTTTCCTTTCTTCGGTTCGACCCAGATTATTCCTGCTGATAACCAGCCGCGGATGCTTTCCCTGGTAATTGCATCCTGCAATTGTTCCGTTGCTTCGGGATCCAGACGAACTCGAGATTTGCCTACCCCAAGTAGTTCGGATACGAGTCTCTTCTTGCTGATTAAGTCTGCCATGCTCTAACTATCTTCCTCGTTTCCTTCGAGCTGTCTTTTTCTCAGGCTTTGCCTCTTCCTCAGATTCTTCCTTCTCTGCCTTTGCTCCTGAAAGAAGGTTTCGCCCGTTCAAGACCCGGATACCAAGTTCCTTCGCACGGGTTGCGAGTTCGATTCTTTTTCTCTTACCGACACCTGCTGCAAACCTCGCGGCGTCTCTGTCGGGGGATAGCAGTTCGAGTTCAACCATATTATGGACGAGGACGTCTCGATATCCTGATGGATGAAGATACCTTACTTGCTTAGGGACTCTATAACCGATCTTAACAAGATGAGGCCATCCCTTTACAGAGAGCCTTAGGTGGTTGTCAATGCCTTTGGGTTTCCGCCATTCCGGGTGGATTCTCACGTAGCGCCATGACTCAAATCTCCTAAAGTACGGAGTTCTCGCCTTTATCTTGCTTCTAACTGCAAGCAGCCTCTGAAGCTCTTGCTTGCTCATTGTTGGAAGCAAATTTCTTTTCTTACTTTCTAATTCGCTCATAGACATACACTCCGTCCAAAAACACTCGTTGATCCTTTCGCTTTACCTTGGTAGCCTGCTCTAAATTCGCTGCAGTTTGTCCGACATCTTTCAGTGAAACGCCCGTCAGAATAATGTCCTCGCCCTTGACTTCTGCCTTTGTATCGCCAATAATTTCAGCGACTCTTGGAGACCTTTCGCCGTAGAAATTTTCAACCAGAATTTTCTTGCCCTGCACTTTGACATTTACAGGAAAGTGGGCGTAGATGACTTTCAGCTTGTATTCATAACCCTTCGTCACTCCCGCAACAGCGTTGTGAACGAGAGACTTTGCAGTGTTCAAAATTGATACATTCTTTCGTCGCGCCCCGTGGGTCAGAACATTCACGCCTCCTCCCTTGATTTCGAGATCTACCGGGATCTTCGAAAAATCTTGATTTACTTTACCCAAAGGGCCGGTGATAGTAAGATTGCCATCATCATACTTGGCACTGACTCCATCGGGAAGTTCCACAGAGGTATCCAGATTCTGGGACTTTTTCGAGAGCAACTTTTTTGTGCTAGTAGACATATCCAATCAATCTCCCGCCGAGACCTTTTTCCTGAGCTTCGTTGTGTGACATTACACCCATGGGGGTTGAAACGATCAAAATTCCCACGCCGACTGCAGGGAGGAACTGACGCTCCCACCGAGTAAAGCCAGTCTTACCAACGCCGTACCTAGGAGTGATTACACCGCATCGGTTAATTCTGCCGAGTAGCTGTATCTTGAATTTGCCGGCAATCCCGTCGTCGATGAATTCAAACTCTCCGATGTACTTGTTCTTCGACATTGACCTAAGTACAGCTGTCGCAAGTTTCGATGCTGGCACTGCAAGGCATTCTTTCTTATTTCGGATCTCGTTGTTATAGATCGTAGCAAAAAGATTTCCTAGAACATTATTTGATGGCAATTCTTCTATCTCCCTCACTCATACTTTTTGAATCCAATCTTCAGAGCTACTTCCCTGAAACATTGTCTGCACAACATAAGGTCGTACTTTTGAATCAGTGCACCATACTGCCCACAGCGTCTGCAAATTCTGGAACCCTTACCGAATTTTCTCAGTTTTCCATGGCGTATCTTCGGTTTTGGATTCATACTACCTCTACTCCAAAATTTTGTTTGAAGAATTCCATCGATTCTTCTCTTCCAACACGATGTTTCTTTCCAACTTTGGCCGGGGACCTGTTCCTCTTTGAGACTCGATACCCTGGCCTTTCTAGGACTGCTGAAACGTTCATTCCGAAAATTCCGATGTCCGGGCTGTACCTTACACCGGGGATTTCGATGTGCTCTTTTATCCCAAAAGAAACGTTGCCAAAATCGTCAAAAGACGTGGTCGGTATCCTGTTTTCCCTCCCTTGAAGAAGCAATCTCAAGACTTCTGGTGCCTTTTTCCGGCGAATCGTCACCATCATTCCAATCGGTTCGCCTTTATGGACTCCAAAGTCTCTGATGGATTTTTTCGCCTGAGTAGAGCTAGCTTTTTGGTGCACAAGATCCTCAATTACTCGACGAGCTCTTTCGACAGCTTCTCCGGATCTCCCCACTCCGATGTTCAGGACTACCTTTCCCACTCTAACGCTTCGAGAACCTTTTTCGGTAGGGCGCTGCTCTTGGATTGTGGTTGTGCTCAAACTAAATTTCGCCTATCAAGATGCATGCGGTTTCGTCAAGGTAATCTCGGGCGCCTGTTTTCCAATCGGAAGTAAAACCGTAGTCGGAAGTTCGGAGGACGTGCCATCGGCAAACCGGACAGTCGCGATAGATCCTCTTGAATACGTCCCGGCTTTCACATCTTCAACGGACGCGATTTCGCCAGATCTTTCGCCCCTGATCAATAACGCAAGGTTTCCCTTGCTCAGTCTGAAACTTGCTTGGAATTCCTGGGAAGGAACCTTAATGATGCAAGCGTCTCCTGGCTTGATGTCTACTTCAGCCTCCGGGTAAATGACACGGCCATCGTGTAGGCCGTAACTTAGCTTCGATCCTCCCACGGATTTTTTCGATTTTACAACACAGAGCTTCAGCTCCTTTTCCTTCGAATCGATCTCTACGGGAACTAGCCTGCCATAGTGAGGAACCATTCTGTAAGATTTACCGACTTCGGGCAAATCGATAACGTCCATCAACCCGACTGGAAAAGCCTCGGATTTCACGACTCGACCATCAACGTTGATCTTCCCGGCGTTCAAAACAGAAAGAGCCTCTCTTCGAGTCCTTGTAAGTTTGAGGACGTCGCGCAAAACAACCAACAAGGGATAACTGTAACTCTTAGGGTGTGGACCCGGTGAAGTTGTCACAACAAATCTCTTGTCCTTCCTGGAAATCTGCCAGAAGGCAGGAGTAGTCGATCTCTTTGTCTTTAAACTACCGCTCTTTTTCGCCAATCGTATTCACTTTTTTCTAACTATAACCTAAGTTGATCCTTCGAGTTTCTGCCTGCGAAGCTTGTCCTCAAGATTAACACTTGTCACAACTACGTTTGAAGCGTGAATTCTTAGCGGAGTCGTTCCACCGGCGATCTTTTCACGGGTAACGCCTTCTACCGTTATTCTTCCCTCTTTCGGGAAGACCTTCTGGATTTTTCCTTCGATCCCCGCATATTCGCCCCTCACCAGCTTTACGCTATCGCCGGTTCGGAGTCGGATCGAATTTGTCCCATATTTCGACTTTAGATCGGATGAAAGTGCCGCCCTTGAAAGCTTCAGACTTCGGTCTCGAACGGAGCTAAGAGCTGCGCTCTTTCTCATCTTCGTTGGCTTTGATGATTTCGAATCAAACTTCATTGGATTTTAGCTCCTCAAACAATCATTGTTGCAAGATTCGCAATTCTAGGCCAACGCTCAGCGGCCTCTGCTGCAACCGGTCCTTTGATGTCAGTTCCCTTCAGGTCGCCTTCTGGGGTGATGATAACCGCTGCATTGTCCTCAAACATTATTCTTTGGCCACTGACTCTCCTTACAGGATATTTTTGTCGGATGATCACAGCGCCAAAGGTTTGCTTTCTTAATTCTGGTGGTCCCCGTTTAACGACAACCGTTACATGATCTCCAACTGATGCGGCTGGCACTCTCTTTAATCTACCATGGTACCGGGTCACGTTGATGACCCTCAGTGTCTTGGCTCCGGTATTGTCTGCGCAAGTTATTATTGCACTTACTGGAACTGCCCTTGTGATGTAGAGCTTAAACTCTGAAACTCCCTTCGCTGAAACCGCTCTTGACTTTGTCGACATTCCTTCTCACTCCTTTACTATTTCTTACCGCTTGGGGAGACCACACTTTCGGCAATTCTTTCGACAACGACAAATGAAACCGTTTTTGAAATCGGCCTACATTCGGCAATCGTGGCAGTATCGCCAATCTTCAGATCGAGGCAGGGAGAAATATGAGCGTGGAGTTTGTGCCTTTTCTTCAGATATCTCAGATATTTTTTGTTGAATTGAGTCGATTCCTGCTGCACTACCGCCATGTTCTTTGCGGATACGCTGACTACTTTTCCTGTCTGCAGCTTACCCCTGATCCTCAGCGCGCCGTGGAACGGGCAATTGGGATCCTCACACATTCGTCCAGGTGGTTTCACATCGAGCCCGATGCTTCGTGATTCAGACATTTGATTCTAACCCTTAATCCTCTCAGCGGGAGTCCCAATCAGTTTCGATCCATCTATCGTCAAATTGTTCGGTTTTGAAGGTACTGACAATGTCACGATTGATTTCGGGATCATTACCTGTCTCTCTTCTGGGGTGAGTATCACGAGCATGTTTTTTGTTTCGTCCAACACTAATCCCTTGATTCCATTCATTGTCTTGTCCTTTGATGCAAGGACGAGAATTTCTGTACCAATCAACATACCGCCAAACATTTTTCAAATTACACCTTTTAGAATAAGATTAACTAACTGTTGCGGGAGCTTCTGGAGCTGGCTCTGCTTTTTTCGTACCCTTTTGAACGTTTAGGGCAGCGGCTTTCTTTGCATTAATCATTGTTAGAGTTCTTGCGATGTTTCTTCGATAGGTCTTGATTTCCCCCAGCTCTTTCTTCAGTGTACCGCGTGCTGCCTTTGACCTGAGCCTGGAAAGCTCAGAACGAAGATCATTTGACCGCTTGATCAGATCGGGTTCTGACAGTTTGGATAATTCTTCAGTCTTGACTCGTTTCATTTCCTTTCTTTGACTCCTTCTTGCTCGTCGAACTCCGTCGAGAGGACCTAGGGGCCGAATTGTCCTTCTGATTTTGTTCCTGAGCCTCGTCACCCTCCGGTTTTTCTTCCCCAGTTTCTGAACTCGCCGGAGCATTCAGCTCTATCAGTTCAACATCAGGAGGAATTGAATTCTTTATCGCAATATCCACCTTGACACCGAACAAACCCATTTTCAGTAGGACATCTGTCGTAGCTCGGCGGACAATTCTGTCAGCAGTTTCGCCGCTCTTTGGCACAACGCCAGCGACGTACTTTTCAAAGTGAGCCCTCTCACTTCTCAATTTTCCCGAAATTGTAATCTCAACGCCCAGAGCACCCGCGTTCATCATCGAGTTCATAGCCCAAATGGCTGCACGCCTAAATGCCGTGCCGCGGACAACTGTCTGAGCAATCCTCGAGCACATGATCCGTGGATTGAGCTCAGGAACTTCTTCTTCAACTACAGAAATCTGAGGGTTGGGTAGACCAAATTTTTTCTCGAGTTTTTCAGTCAGATCGCGAATTCCCATTCCTCTGCGACCGATGACTAGGCCCGGTCTCTGAACGAAGAGCGTTATCCTGGTGCCCAGGGGAGAAGTTGTGATATCTACGCCGCCATAACCTGCTTCAGTTAGAGAAGCTTCCAAAAATTCATCAATCTCCGCGTTTCGCGCGAATTTGTTCATTACTTTTTTTGTTGTAGTAATGGTGGTGGTTGCCAAATTCTAAGCCTCAGTCGCCACTACTTCAATGTGAACTAGTGTGTTGAAAGATGGTGATGAACGCCCTTGCGCTCTCGGGGTATAAGCACGAATAATGCGACCTCTCGCGGCTGTCGCATGAATGATCTTCATTCTATCCAAGTCTCTGCCCTTGAATTCTGCATTCGCCTCAAGATTATTCAAAACTTCGAGAACTTTGGAGGCAGCTTTTACTGGATATCCTCCCGCATGAAAACCGTTAATCTCGGATCTGTGAGCGCCGCCACGCTTGAATCTTCTAAAAGGAACGGCGGCTTCCTTTTCTCTTACAGCTTCGAGGTATTCTTTGGCATCGGTTAGAAACATACCGTTAATTGCACGACATACCTCTCTCGCGGTTTTGGGCGATACGTCTACTTCTCTTCCGCTTGCTTTGATGTGCAGAAGAGGGTCATAACTCTGAAAGGCGTATCTGAAAAGGGGCAATACCCGGCTAACACTTGGAGAGAAGGAACTTTGCGCTGAAGGGGATAAATACCTTGCTATATCGCATGAATGAAAATTTCATTTGAGAGAATCTGAGAATTTCTTTTTTCTTACTTTAACGGAACATACAGACTCGATCTAGATGCCCCGATACCGGGAGTCCCGTGAACTACCTTTTTGTTTGTAATGACGTACTCACCGATGTAGTGACCCACCATCTCTGGTTTAATTTCAAGTGGCACGAATTCCTTACCGGAATGCACCTGGATCGTAAGGGCTACCATGTAGGGCAAGATTACCATGTCCCTTGCATGAGTCTTTATCGGATTTTTGATCTTTCCATCTTTCGCTAGTCTCGTGTCCGCAATGAATTTCTTTTTGTCATCTGAGTTGAGCATACCTCGGTTCAAAGATCTTCTCTGTCTCGAAGGAAGCAATCCCAAGAACGACTCGAAGGACATCCCCTGCAGCTGCTCTAACGAAAAACCTCTGTACTTGAATTCTTTCGGCATTACATTTCTCTACCTTTGTGCATCCTCAATTCTCGGAATTCTCTTCCTGCCGGTCTTACGTGGGGCAATGTGTCCAACCTTCCTTCCAGGAGGCGCATTCCTTGAAGTTGAGGTAGACTTACCTGGATGCTGATGTCTCCCACCACCGAACGGATGGTAAACCGCGGCCATCGCGATACCTCGCATTCTTGGGTACATCTTGCCCTTTGACTTCATGAGATGGTATTTGGCTCCGGCGCGGAGGAATGGTTTATCGGTTCTACCACCACCACTAACTATTCCGATGGAAGCGCGGCACTTTGGAGATAAGAAAGCAGTGCGACCCGAGGGCATTCTGATCGTGGAACCAAGGGGTGAATTAGCAAAAAGCACAGCGGATTCTCCGGCCTGCCTAACTAGTCGCCCTCCGTCGCCCAAGTATCTCTCGATGTTACAAATTGTGCTTCCCTCTGGAATGTTTGCTAATGGCAAAACGTTTCCAGAAGTTACGGCAGCTTGAGGCCCGATTTGTATCTGAGAACCGACGACGGTTCCGGAAACAGCGGGAAGATAAAATCTCTTACCAGAGTAATCAACTTCAGCGAGGGGGTACGCGCGCCCTCTTTCGTGGACGATATCTAGAACTTTCATTTCTGCAGTCACACCGGCTGGAACGAAAGGATACCTAACCTTCGCGAATTTTCCTATTTGTGGTGCCCTGTACTGAAGGCCACCCTTTCCACGGTGTCTTTGGAGAATTCTCTTACCCAATTACTACACCAAACCAAGTTTGGATGCAAGATCAGTCGCAGAGCTTTCAGGCGCAAGACGAACGTAAGCTTTCTTTCCAACGATCGTGATTGCGGTATTCACCGTCGCAACCTTGACCTGGTACAGTGTTTCAATCGCGCCCTTTATCTTGGACTTTGACGCCTTTAAATCGACCAAAAAACAAATCTTATTTTGCCTCTCAATGATGTCAAAAGTTTTTTCGGTAACGTAAGGCCTGAAAATAATTTTTAGAGCATCCTCGGGATTCAATCTACATGCCACCAATATTCAAGATATTTTTCGAAATTGAATCAAGCGAGTTTTTGGACCAGATCGTCAACCGACCGGGGACTGAGCCAGGCGCGAGATCTAGGACGGAGAGGTTTGAACTTTTAGCGAGCGTCACTCCCTGCATTGATTTTACGATGGCACCCAATTTTGATCCGCTCGAAACCACTATGAGAGGCCCGACCCCCGGTCTAGTCCTCTGCGAGAGAGCCGAGGTAACTTTCTTAGTTCTGTTGCTGGCCCTTTCGATATCTTTGTCTGCTCCAACCGATGAAAGGAATTTTTTCAGGTCCCTGACTTTGTTGATATTCTCTATATCGCTTGAAACGACAATTGGGAGCTTGGATGAAAATTTATGACCTCTCTTTGTAACGAGTTCATGGTCAGCTGTCGCCGCTATTGCGGATGCTAGCGCCAGATATCGTTCTTTCTTGTTTATTTCCTTGCGGATTACCTTCTCAGACCTGGGGGGATGCGGCATTCTACCATGAACAGTGCTCGCCACTGCCCCAGCCATGCCTGATTTTGAGTACCGTTCACCTTTGACTCTAGGAATTCTGGAAATTCCTCGACCCGTTGGGGGATGACCGGATTCCGCACTGGTTCTCTCACCCGCAAGAGGATCCCTCCCCTGAGGCTGAATATTGTGTGACGCTAGTGCGACATAAACACGATTGATCACATCCTGCCTGATTGGTGTTTTGAAAACAGACGGAAGGCTCAGAGATTCTGTTTCCTCGCCTTCAAGGTTCAGTATCTTAACTTCAGATTCCATTCTATTTCGCCTAACTACTTTTGCTGTGGGGCTGAGACGGAAATCATCGGCATAGCCTTGCCAGAAACGTTTACCTCTACAATCTTTGGTACCTGCAGTTTCTGCCTTCTAGGATAGAGGGGTATCCTGAGATCTATCAACCTCTTGATCGGGCCAGGTACTGAACCACGGACGATAACGTAGTCTCCTCTAATTTCTCCAAAGTGAGGAAATCCTCCACTTGGCGTTATGGGATTTTGTTGAGCATTCGAGACCGCCAAAACGCGCTTATTCTTGTCTATTCGCTGGTGAAATCCCATCTGCCCCGCCCGAGGTACTGTATACATGACAGTCGCCGGATGCCATGGACTGATGACACCAACTTCTCTAACGGTCTTTCTAGATTTGTGCTGCTTTCGCTTGACTCCAAATCTCGTAATTACCCCTTCGAAGCCCTTGCCCTTTGTGATCGCGATCGTATCAAAATAAGAACCTGGCTTGAAATAATCGGAAGCACTAACAGCCTTTCCCAAAACTCCCTTGAGATATTCAAATTGAGCTTTTGGATTTCCGCCCGTAACGGCAACTTCTTGAATTTGTGGAATATCGTTTGAAAGACCCGTGTCGCTAGGGGTGACTCCGACTATGGCAGTAAAATTCGTCACCTGATTCAGAAGGCCTTCAGCCTTTTTCAAGGATATATCTGAGGACGGAGGTGTACCCTTGCTTTCCTTAGTATAGGATAGCCTTTCACGAACTTCTTCGGGTATGTTTCCAGCGAATACATCAATCAAAGCGAAATCTATTGCATTTCTTCGGCCGTAAGCACGAAAACCGTAAACCGTTAACGTAGGCGCGGAAAGAACCGTGGCAGGATTGAACATCGGTTTTCCAAAATTCGGGGTCTTTTCACGGTCATCTAGTGTGACTACCTGAACCATCCCAGCTTTGAAGGTGGGAAACCCAGCGAGAGTTGGTTTGTCTATTCCACGGGTCGTCCAATTCCTTATTCTAGGAATTAGAACTTGATGCCGTGCTCTGGGGGCGAAAGCAAGAGAGCCTCGCCTAGGTGCATTATGCTTACGGTGACCCAACCTGAAAACGCCGTACTCCACGAATCCGCTGATTATTGTTTTTAAGGCTTTAGAGCCGAATCGAGATGTTCAAGATCGACAGAAACCCGAGAATAGCTTCCTCAAGTCTGATTGTTTCAGCATTCTGACCCGGAAAAGCATTCAGATACATCGCGTCGAAATCTGAAACTTTCGCGTTCTCTTGTTTCAGCATCTTGTCGATTCCGATATCCGGAGATCCAAAACAAACGAGAATTCTTTTGGAGGCCGAAACCTTTCCACAGAAATCGACCCATTCTTTTTCGATTTCTTTTCCAAACCTCGAAGTCAGAATTGTGAGCTCGAAATTGGCGCTCTTGAGAAATCGCCCCAAAGACGGAGCGCGCCTAATCTCGTAACCCCAGTACACATCAACTGGCCTCTGGATTACGGCTACCTTG
>JAPCJU010000120.1 GCA_027886795.1 Nitrososphaerota archaeon
ACCAATAACTTCTGTGGTTCGTCAAAATTCAAAATGGCGGTGTAGACAATTTTGTAGCTGCGAAAGCACCAGACTTCAACAAGATTCAACAGAGTTCAACAAGCAGGCCGCAAACGATTCAACAAGAATCACTTAGAATCAACAGAATTCCATAGATTTCAATAAGCCTTGGCATCTGGTTCGGGACCAGGAGGCCGGTGGTTCAAATCCACTCGCCCCGACCATTCGTTTTCAATGAGATACCTAGGACTTCTGGTCTTTTTTCTACACGACAGCAGATAAAATTGTAGGCATGCGAATCCTCGCAGTTAATGTAGAGAGAGAGTAGATGGGGGTCGTGGGTCATTCCCCACCGCCTCTACCAACCTTTGCCCTCAGTTCCTTACCGCATTTTTTGTACCGATTGAAGCCGATTCCTATACCCGGCGCAACTCCGGCCAGAATCTTTTGATCTCCTCAAAGGACAGAACCTGAATGGGTGACTCGCGAATGTATGTTGCCGGTAGAGGTTGGTCAACCACAATCAAAGGAATGACCTTCCATTCAGCTTTAAGGTCCAATTTCAGGAACGCCAATACTGCTTTGAGGTTTTCCTTGACCCAAAGATTGCGCGCCTGATGCTTCTCCACGATGGACTTCTTTCCCGCCCGCCCCACAAAGAGTTCATTGAACTCGTTTGCCATCTCGTATGGAGTCCGAGCCGCCGATAAATCCTTACACTCGGTAACCAGCACTCTATTGTGTTGTTTATCGCCAATGAGGACATCTATGTCACCCAGATGATCCTGAAGCTCCCTCAAAGAGCCGATCTTTTTAACTTGGTTCTTTACTGCTAGCTGTTGGAAGTTTTCAAAGAATGTGAAAACTTCCCTGTTAAACTTTTCTCCTTGTTCGTCACGACGCTGATTCATGAAGGAGCGCATTGCTTGCGTCTTTGCCTGAAGCTTTCCGGAAGTGCATTGATCTGTTAGGAAACGCTGTGCCGTCTTTACGTGTCGCATCCCCCAAGTGACGTCAGTTCCGTCTTGACCAATACTGAGTAGGAATGGGCGGCGCATATATGACATGGGCCGGTTATAGCGCCACGGATACAGATCCTGCTTAGAGTATCCGGCCGGGGGCGTCCAAAACGATCCACGCGGCCCAATGGTCAGAATATCCAATGCGGCTTGGATATTTTCTTTGCTCCTCCGTATCGTACGATTTGCCTCCTCGATGAAGATTTCGATGCGCAGCCGGGTTGTGCCCGGGGAATGCTTTTGAGCAAAATAGATGGCGAATTCCATCAATTCGAGAAGTTCCGAAATTGGCGTCCCGAATTCCTCTCTCGTAGCGGCATTTAACTGTCTCTTGAATTCTTCATTCTGCATGTTCTGATTGATAGGCTCCCACTGGCGCTTGAAATTCTCTGGGGCAGCACCGATCTGATCCAATGCGAATGCTCGCAAGTGACCGCTCATCGCACTCCGCCAGTCGCTGCCGTCTATTCCTAGACGCTGCGATGGAAGCACAGACAGCTTATGTTCTTGGATCCCAGTATGGATGGCGTCGCTCAACATTGCGTAGTTAATGCAGTGATATGCCCAGGCCCGCAACTCGTCATACACATCTAAACTGATCGGTCTCAAGCCCATCGGCGGTTGCGCGCCAAAATACTCAACTAAGAATCGGCTCGCGAGACCAACATTGGCCAGCTCAGGTATCTTTCTCCCCAGCTGTTCAATCATCTCTGGATCAGACTGGAAACATTGCAACCGAGTTGGGATTGTCAGCCGAATAAATGCTTGTTCGCGATGTACCGATTCTGATTGAGCTACGGCGAAATGGAGCACGCCCCTTGGGCACAATGAGGAAGCCAGCCGTTCCATCTGTACGAAACAATATTCAGCTACTTGGTTGAGAATGGATGTTCGCTGGGACGGAGCAATTTCTCCGACACTCAGCTTGCATTTGTTCATCAAGAAATCGCCGACGCGATCTAAAAGCTCATTGACCCAAACCTTTTGCAGAGGTCGGAATCGGGGCAAACCACGCGCGTCAATTTCAGGAGTTCTGGCGGAGTCGAACAACAAGAGCATCTTTTTCAAACCAATGGGAGCGACGACCGATATTGCCTTCTCCACCTCCTCAGACGATAGAGTTGCTCTTTGTGGCTCCTGGATTAACGCGGATAGGGCCGTGAGGATTGATCTCATCAACTCTCGCTCGCCAATGTTATCCGCTGTCTTCAAGAGAGGAATGATCTCAGGGTTTAATGATACTTCGACGCGATTTTCAGCTGCTTTCGCGATTGCTTCGGCAGGACTAAGGTTAGGGTTAGACTCCGGTTCAGGTCGATTATCCCACACCTCCTCCGGAGGCAGACTCAAACTGATCTCAATCGGTTGTTTCGATTGAAGGAAAGAAAGAGGACCTGAGAGAAATGGAGTGAATTGCCAAATCCAAAAACTTACCGCACTGGCGAACAGTGCATAATGATGGTGCTGTTTAGCATTAGGGGCTTTATCCGGACCGGTGATCCACACCAGAACGGGCAGCCCTTCGACGACCAGACGAACTCGCTCCCCTAAGTCGGCAACAGGAGAATATATAGGAATCGAGGATGAACTGTGTAGGCTTGTGACCTCTACTGTTGAATCGTCGATCGTTTTTGTCGCGTGAAAGTCCCGTTCGTGGCTGATCTCCATTTGAAGGTTTAGAGCATCGCCTGGTGGGATGACTATTAAGTCTGGTCGGGCTTCGTCAGAGAAATAGAAACTATATTCATTCTTCCGGTAGAGGTAGAACTCGTCCAGTATGTTGGTCGTAGTGATCTCAACGTGCTCGCCTATTTTGTCTCGCGCACGGGCGAAATTGAACAACGCCAATGGATCGCCACCCTCCAATAGCGAAATCGTTTTGAGCGCTTCCGCCGAAAGTGGGATGGAGTGTGAGTTGCAAGGAGTGTCTTTTAAGCCAAAAGCCGCCCCACCTCCGAGACCCTGAAAAGCGATGACATGGAGAATATCGGTCGGCGCAGGGGCTGCTGAGAAAACACACCTTTCAACTTCAGAAATACGCGTATTTATTGACTCCCCTAAGGCGTCGGTGGACCAAACACCAAACGGATCCGTGTCGAACGGGCGAGTGAGTGGGTCCGTCACGAGGAGGCAGTACATTAGTTTGTCGCGGTCTAGACTAAAGAACCCTTCTGATGCGTTTTGAACTCTGAACGGAGGCAATGGCGGTCCGGGCACTGGTTCGTTCCGGGTATAACTTAGGCTCTGGACAACATCCTGCCAAACCGCTTTCAGGAACAGCTCGGCGAGCTGTGCCCTCACACCTGATTCCGCCGCCAATCTCAGTAGTTCTTGACGAACCGCTGAGACCAACATACCTGGAATCGCGAGAACTATCTTTCCATCGCACTCAACAACTGGTTTCCATAGGATCGGCCCGTTGTCGACGGTATAGTCCTCAAGATTGATTGTTCCTGCGCGGCATGTCAAAACGTCTATTGCATTAGGAGATAGTTTCGACGACGTAAGAAACAATTCGAGTTCTTGCCTCGTGAAACTCACACTAGCTTTCAGCTTTTCCAGCTTGGCAGCATCGGGGACATAGATCGGCTCGTACCTGTTGCTCGTAGGTGACATGCCTCGGTGAAGATTGGCCTGTGCGGCCACAGCATTCGAAACGCGCAATGCTGAAGACACCACTTGAAAGGCACGCGAGCTGACCTCTCTTGGTAATGTTTGATGAGGATCCAGGAACAAAGCTTTGCAAAGATTGGAAAGGATGTACTCATCAGATTGAGCGATCCCAGGAATGACAAGGTATGAGCCTCCGAAGAACGTGAACTCCTCGGTAAATTGATTTTCAGCAGGATCCTCATAGTGTTTCAGATTTTCTAGAGCCTGGTGAGCGCAGATCGCTCGCAATTTTCCAGTGCTTATGTTCGGGATCGGACCGGGTTCGATGGAAGCAATGGCGTGCGTCAAGGCCTCTAGCCTCGTTACACGGCTGGCGTTTTCTGGGAGCAGTTGTAATGCCCCCACAGACGCCAAAAGATCTGCAACGTTATAGGGCGCCAATTTGGCAGCTAGCTCGTTGAACGACGTAGCCTTTTCCTCCTGATGAGAAGTTTGATCTTCTTGGTACGATGTCTCGCGCGCCGACTCCCTCTCGAATGGATGCTTCGTCTTTCCTTCGCTTTGAGTGTAGTCGATTTTGTAGCTGCGAAAGCATCAAAGTTCAACAAGGCTCAACAGAGTTCAATAGGCATGCCGCAAACGATTCAACAAGAATCACTTAGAATCCACAAATTTCTACAGGGTTCAACAAGGCTTGGCATCTGGTTCGGGACCAGGAAGCCGGTGGTTCCCTTCGGCAGGTTCAGGGCAAGCAAATCCACTCGCCCCGACCATTCGTTCTTTCTCCGTTCATCCAGTCACTCGTTTGGTCATCTGACATACTGATGGAACCAAGGGAAGTCCACCCCCCGACCCTTCCAAACCAAAGGGTTGGACACCCCCGAAAGTCAAAATCATAATTCAGCGGTGAAATACTGGAGTGATACTATTCAATCATCACCTACGGTCAGAAGGGAAAAACAAGAAAGGGTCGGCTCCGCCGAATAGAGGATGCGAGGGATGAGTGCACAGCAGACGGTTCCGAATTGGACGTCCCTCGAATCAAGATACCTTACCGCTTCTCGCATCTTGTC
>JAPCJU010000121.1 GCA_027886795.1 Nitrososphaerota archaeon
ACTCTTGGCTGGAAGGTATAGGTCCGGTTCTCAAGAGAAGAGAACTTCGAAATATCGAGAGAAGCAAAACGATATCATAGAATTGAAAGCTACGAAAGAAGAGAATTCAATTTGGACCTAAATCCTGACCGCGGCGTTATGTAATCAACCCCCGCATTCATTGCAGTAACACCAATCTGCTTCGAAACGTGCGGATAAAACCCCAAGATTTTCGAGTGACCTCCAGTCGATAGTTCTACGATACGCCTTATTTCATCTAGCTTGAGAGTCGTGAGATCCGTAACTACCAATGATTCACCCGAGGAAGTTATTCTGCTTTCGAGGTCTTCTATTCTGCTCGCCAATGCAAAGCTAACGTTGTTACGTTTGCAAGCCTCTCCAATAAAGGAAAGATCCAAAATATTGGTGATTTTGTAGCAGATAACAAAATCGATCTTCGCGAGATGGGATTCCAGTAAGGTGAATCACTTTTCAGAAAACTATCGACTCAAATTCAAGAATCAATTCCCGAATTACAATTAATCACGGGAATGAATTAAAGCAAGAAGCGTTAGATGCAAAGTTCTGCTGAAGAGGTAGATCATTTGTCGCACGAAAAAGCCAACTCATCCCAAGATAGCAAAACTTCAATAAAAACAAACAAGTTAGCGAACGAAAACAGCCCATACTTGTTGCAACATGCGACTAACCCAGTCGATTGGTATCCCTGGGGCAAGGAAGCGTTCACGAAGGCAAAACGGGAAAACAAACCCATCTTTCTCAGCATCGGGTATTCATCCTGCCACTGGTGTCACGTTATGGAGAATGAATCATTCAAAGACGATGAAGTCGCCAAATTCATGAACGAAAATTTTGTTTCCATAAAGGTTGATCGAGAGGAGCGGCCCGACATCGATGAGATCTACATGAAATCCGTTGTAGCAACAACGGGCTCTGGCGGCTGGCCGTTGAGTGTGTTTCTTACTCCCTCACTTGAGCCTTTTTTCGGCGGGACGTATTTTCCTCCAACTCCGAGATACGGGATGCCAAGTTTTTCTAACGTACTACGAAGCATTGCGCAATCTTGGAAGTCTGATAGAAAGAAACTGGTTGACTCGGCGTCCGCGATGAAAAGTTCACTCGTCGAAATGTTCGATTACAAGAAGAGTCCAAATTCCAAGATAGACGATTCGATCCTGGACGATTGTTACAACGATCTAGCGAGCTCATTCGATGATCAGTACGGTGGATTTGGTAACTCTCCCAAATTTCCTACTCCATCTAATCTTTTTTTCCTCACAAGATATCACCTTTTCAGACGCTCAAATCTTGCGCTGACCATCGTTACAAAAACTCTCGACTCTATGATGCGGGGAGGAATCTACGATCACATCGGAGGTGGATTCCACAGGTATTCAACGGATAGGTACTGGCAGATCCCGCATTTTGAAAAGATGTTGTACGACAATGCGCTGCTGGTTTTAGCTTATTGTGAGGGTTTTCTTCTCGCAAGGAGCGCCGAATACGAGCTTGTTGTGGAAGAAACCTTGGGCTGGGCGATGAGAGAGATGCGAACATCAGAGGGGGGTTTTTACTCAGCTCAGGACGCTGACAGCTCCGAAGGTGAAGGATCATACTACGCGTGGACGCCTGACGAAATGAAGAGTGCCCTAAGTGTTGATGAGAATTTGAGTCGCAATTTTGAAACAATTTCAAATTATTTCTCCATGACGAGGAACGGAAATTTCGAGGGCAAGAACATTTTGGCAGTCGGGCAAACGAACAGTACTGCCGGTGAGCTTGGAGGAAGCAAAATCATAGACCTTGTAGTTGATGCAAAGAAACTATTGCTCGAGTATCGAGATAAACGGCCAAAGCCATCCACGGATGATAAGATCATTACTTCGTGGAATGGCCTTATGATCTCTGCTCTAAGTAAAGCCCATCAGATATTCGGCAAGGACGAGTACTTATCAGCGGCAAAGACTACTGCGGAATTCGTTCTTGCAAAGCTCGCTTCGTCCGATGCAGAGGGCAAGATCAAGTTGGTCCGACGGTACAGGAGGGGAGAATCAAAAGTCAACGCAGTTCTCGAAGACTATTCTTTCTTGATCAATGGGCTTCTGGATCTCTACGAGTCGAGCTTCGAACCAAAATACTTCGATTATGCGCTCAATCTGGCTGATACGATGGTGCTTGACTTTTATGACAAATCGTTCGGAGGCTTTTTTCAGACCGCCAAGGGAAGTACAGATTTGATCGCGAGAGCCAAAGATGCTTATGACGGGGCGCTGCCATCTGGCAATTCCATTGCTGCTCTGGTCTGTTTAAGATTGGCGGAGATGACCTCCAAAGATGAATTTAGAAATCTTGCTAACGATACTATTCTTGCTTTCTGGGATCCGATCTCGCGGCAACCTTCATCCTTCACGGAAATGCTGGTTGCCCTCCAGTTTTCAGTCGGAAAGCCGAAAGAAATCGTTGTCTCAGGAAATCAAGAATCCGCTGAGACCCAAAAGTTGCTCAAAGTGATAAGGAACATGTTTCTGCCGAATTCGGTTGTAATTTTGGCGGATTCGAGATTAGAGAAACTTTCTCCACTTTTGGAACATCGGCTACCAATACCCGGTGAGTCTCCCAAGGTCTTTGTTTGTTCCAATTTCACCTGTAAATTGCCTGCCTTTACCGAAGACGAACTCGAAAAGTCACTCGCTAATTAGGCCAGATCCTTCATAACAATGCGTTGGGCCCAATCTCGGGTCCTCCGCGATGAGTAATCTTGCAGTAGAGTTTTTTACGGTGTTCTGACGATATTGTCTAGCCAAAGCCCGAATTCGCGTCAAAAAGCTAAGCTTGGAGTGAAATGGTTTCGACCCTTCCCGCTATATCAAATAAAGAGAAAGTGCCGTCCGAGAAGCGGTCAGACAAGTTGCAAGCGGCAAAATACATCGGCAAACCGAGCGATGAGACTGAACCGATGACGAAACAAAGTGTTCGAGTGCGCCTCAGCTCTGGCATAATGGATGAGCTGATGGACAAAGCGTACGCTAGCGTTTACGATCCGTTCAGAGAATTGATTGCAAACAGCTACGATGCTAACGCGTACAAAGTTCGAATTGAGATTGAAAATGAGCATAGTTGTTTCGTCGATGACGATGGATATGGAATTTCGGATTTCAACTCATTTCTCACGAAAGGAATGACAGAAAAGCGGCAGACAAACAAGGGCGTATCAGACTCGGGACGGCTATTCATCGGTGAGAAGGGTCTAGGCTTCCTTTCAGTTTTCAAAATTGCCAGAGACATTGAAGTTTATTCAAGACCGGGTCCAAGAACTTGGAAGGTCCACCTTACCGACGAACTCATCAGGGCCTCAATCGACATGGGCGATCCGATTGAAGTTGAGGATGCTGGTGAGTTTCTAACTTACGGGACAAGGGTGTACCTTAGAAAACTCAAGAAATCTTTCAGCGTCGCTAAACTGTATGAGTACGTCAGCGTGGCATTTGCACCATTGTTGACATGGCAGTTCAGAATTTTGGTAAACGGCAATGATTCTATTGCCCCAGAGCTCCCTTCCGGAATAACTCATGAACGTTCAGGAGAAGGATATTCGATAAACCTTGTAGATCCATACAGAGTGGAGGATCGAAAACCAATCAGGTTTTACAACAGAGGTGTCCTTGTAAAAAGAGAAGTTATTTCAAAAAGACCCACTCTAACCGGGTTTGTAAATACTGACCTAACTCTGGTCACGGGTCGGGGCGCATACGTAGAAGATGACACTTATCTCAGATTCAAAAAAGCGCTTGACTCGCTTGTAGACGATATTCCGGATACTCCACACTACTCCAATGTACTGGTGCAGAAATCGTTGAACAAACTGGCAAAGGTCCTGGAGAGAGCCCTTGCAACCGTCGAGATCACGCTTCCGGCCGAGTACAAGGTTTTGAATGAACAGCAAATGGCATCGGCGCAGTTTCAGGTACCCTTGCCAACAAAGGGCAGAGAGAAGGTTCGGCAGATCAAAATAATCGCTGGCACGCCCAGATTGCCAAGGGAAATTCGTGCAGCAAGAACCGCTTTTGGAACCGTCAAGGAAGCTCAACTCAGTCCCTCGGATCTTCCAGTAATGACAACCCAGGATTCGATTATACTCAATTTATCGCATCCGCACGTGTCGCAACTGGCAACTATTCCGGGGATGTATCGCGATCTCACCCTGATGAGTTTCGTTGCTGAGGGTTTCGTAGACCTTCTAGGTATAAGAAACAAGGAAGAGTACAAAGAGACAACAGACAAAGTCATCAGAGAGATGCTGAAGCTGTATGGTCAGGAGACCTCTTCGCCAAGTCGAAACGGTGCCGAAGAAAAAATCCCAGCCGAACAACTCAAAGACGATTAGCTGATTTCCCTTAACTTAACCGCGACACGGATTGTTTCTGCGAGTTCAACCAGTCCTCCCCACCTTAAAAATATAAATTCCGTCCGTTGACTCGAGAGCTTCGTGTCAAGTCAAGTTCTCGCAACAAAATCGAAGGAAATCTCCGAACAGGAGGCCCTTCAGATCATCGGCCGACCACTGAAGAGAAAGGAAGATCCTAGAATTGTAGCTGGTCGAACACGTTA
>JAPCJU010000122.1 GCA_027886795.1 Nitrososphaerota archaeon
CTATAGTCTAAAGATTCTATTTTCGTTATACATATCATAACCAGAAAATGCCTTCTTTTTCTTGTGTTCTGAATGGTTAGGTCTCATTCTCGAAAGAAATTTGGTCAACGTAATGGAATTGCCTCGACAGTAATAGTTGCCGTCGTTGTCGTCATCATTGTAATCATTGCCGCAGGCGCATTTATTGCGCTGTCACCGGGTAAGACAGTCACTTCAGTAGTTACGACAGGAACAACTGCCGTAGTTACCAGTGGAGTAACGTCTATCGTTAGCACAACAGTTAGCGCCAGTGGGGCATCCAATTGCGGCGCGGCCACCGAGACGCTCAATGGAGCAGGAGGAACTCTCGTCTTTCCTCTGATGTCAGCTTGGACATTCGCATACCCTCAGGTATGTCCCAACGTTCACGTGAATTATGCGAGCGTCGGTAGCGGTGCGGGAATTGCCCAGATCACGGCAAGAACCGTGGACTTCGGAGAGAGCGATGCACCACTGAGTGTCACTCAGTATTCAGGGATCAAAAACGGAACACTCATGACGATCCCCGTATCAGCGAGCGCCGTCGTACCTGCTTACAACATTCCGGGAGTACCTACCGGGCTTAACTTTACAGGAGCCGTGCTTGCAAATATCTTCCTGGGAAATATCACAGTGTGGAACGATCCAGCGATCGTCGCACTAAATCCCAAAGCCAATCTAACTTCCCATGCAATTACTGTCGTCCACAGATCGGATGGCAGCGGGACGATGTACGCTTTTACAAACTATCTGTCAGATGCGAGCAGTGTATGGAAAACGAAGGTAGGGAAGGCAACTTCCGTCAATTGGCCGGTTGGCGTTGGTTGTAAGGGCAACGAAGGTGTGGCAGGCTGTGTATCGAATACTCCGTATTCCATAGGTCCTCTAGAAATCGCATATGAAATTGTCAACAAGAATCTGATTTCCTATGGAGCTGTGCGAAACGCCGCGGGTAACAATATTCTAGCAAACATCAATGACACTCAAGCAGCAATTCAGGCAGGTGGCACCAGCGGTCTTCCTCCGGGATACGCCCACTGGACCAGCGTTTCAATTATTGACAGCATTTTCAACAACACTCAGGCAACTACAGCTTATCCGATCACCACTTTCACCTACGGCCTAGTGTACCAGCAACAAACAGATCAGGCGAAGGGCACTGCGTTGGTTGGCTTTTTCTGGTGGGTTGTGAACTCCGGTCAAGCAGCAGGTTCGAGCATTGGATACGTGCCCCTTCCGTCTAACGTCGTTACATTGGATGATGCAACGCTCAACAACATTACGTATAACGGCACACCACTGCATACAGGAATGTAGACGTCGGGGGTCTTCCTTCCCCCCTGTTATTTTTTTCAAATTCTTTCATGAAGAGGATTTGTGCTACTGACGTAACATTGTTTCGAATGAATCTGGATCGAGACAATGAGTAAACAAGATCTGAACCAGCCGCAGGTTACTCAGCCAGCTCCAGTCGCCGGCAGGTCACAAAGCAAGATAGGTGATGCGATATTCAAGGGCGTGGCGATGGCGGCAGCTATCGCTGTCATTGGTGTCGTCGTAGTTCTAGCAATCGAGCTTTTTCAGGGATCGAGCATTTCCCTTACAACATTCGGTCCCAGCTTCTTTTCCACCACCACGTGGGATCCTGTTCACAATATATTTGGAGCCCTCCCTTTCATCTACGGAACGCTCGTAACCTCGGCCATTGCTCTTGTCATCGGAGTTCCGATCAGCATAGGCGTGGCTCTTTTTCTTTCTGAGATAATGAAAGAAAGAAGGCAAGTAGCTGATTACCTTGGTTCAGTCGTTGAATTGCTCGCTGCAGTGCCAAGCGTCGTATTTGGCCTCTGGGCACTTTTTATTTTGAGTCCCATGGTTAGAGACTACATCGAAAAGCCGCTCAAAACCTATCTCGGATTCCTTCCCACATTTCAGGGCACACCTTTCGGATTGGATTTCTTAACCGCTGGAATCATCCTTTCGATTATGATCATTCCCACCGTATCTGCAATTTCAAGAGAGGTACTAAGATCGGTCCCGAACAGTCAGAGAGAGGCATTGATTGCGCTGGGGGCGACAAAATGGGAAATGGTTAGGCACAGTGTCCTCCCATATGCCAGATCCGGACTTTTCGGCGCTGTAATTTTAGGGCTGGGTCGTGCGGTGGGCGAAACAATGGCGGTCACCATGGTGATCGGAAATTCGCCGAGCATTACTGCATCTCTCCTGCATCCCGGATATACTTTGGCAAGCGTGATAGCGAACGAGTTTACGGAAGCGACGTCACCTCTCTACGTCTCTGCCTTGGTCGAAATTGGTCTCACCCTGTTTTTTGTTGCACTTGCCATCAACATTATCGCAAGATTGCTCGTTTGGCGGATTACAAGGTTCAGCAAGGTCAGGACATAGGGAAGGAAGATGGAAGCAAAACAGCATTCAAACGTTTCAAGGAGGAAGATCGTAAACCGCATCGCAATAGGCGCAATATTTGCCGCGGTCGTACTTGCAATTATCCCCCTTTTCTTAATCCTCGCTGAGGTCATAATCAAGGGGGCACCAGAAATGAACCTGGATTTTCTTACGAAACTCCCAACTCCCGTCAATGTTTCGGGCGGAGGGGTAGTAAACGCGATAGAGGGGAGTTTCGTCATGGTCGGCTTTGCTTCTTTGATCTCGCTGCCCGTTGGAATAGGAGCCGGAATATTTCTTTCCGAGTGGGGAGAAATGAGATTTGCTTCTTTTGCTAGTTTCGTTAACGACGTACTGGCCGAGTTTCCGTCGATAGTGATTGGAATATTCGTTTACGTCATTATCGTTTTAACCACACATACATTTTCTGCTCTTGCGGGTGGACTCGCGCTCTCAATCATCATGATGCCCATCATCGCGAGGACAACCGAGGAATCTTTGAAGCTCGTACCAAGATCGCTGCGCGAGGCCTCCATGGCGCTCGGAGTTTCCCGCTGGCGGACGATCACGAGGGTAGTTCTCAGCACCGGCAGGGGTGGCCTGATAACCGGTGTCCTGTTATCTATTGCAAGGGCGGCGGGTGAAACTGCACCGTTATTGCTTACTGCTTTAGGGAGCACTCTTGCACTTACAAGCCTCTTCCAACCAACTGCGGCGCTTCCGCTTCTAATTTACACCTACGGAATATCTCCATTTCGAGACTGGCAAGATAAGGCCTGGGGCGCTTCATTGGTTCTTGTCTTAGTAGTGCTTGTCTTGAACCTCTCGGTAAAGGCTGTTACAAGAGCTAAATTCATAACCGTTGTTGAGTAATAATATGACAATGACCGTGACGGAGTTGGGCGAAATGCAAGGTGTCGAGCAGACGAGAAGGGAAATGCCCCCCATCGCGGGGCAGAGCAAGTTGGAAGTCAGGGGCCTACTAGCATACTTTGACAAAACACAGGCCTTGAAGGGCATCAATCTCAAAATTCCGGAAAGAAAAATCACCGCGATAATTGGCCCTTCCGGTTGCGGAAAATCCACTCTCCTTCGCACCATGAACAGGATGCACGAGCTTACTCCAAGAGCTCGGGTCGAAGGCGAAATCCTCCTCGACGGCCAGAATATTTACGACCCGTCGATGGACGCGGTTAGAATCCGGCAACGGATCGGAATGGTATTTCAAAAGCCGAACCCCTTTCCTACGATGTCGGTTTACGACAACGTCGCGGCTGGTCTAAAACTAAACGGGGTCAGAGACAGAAAGCGACTTGACGAAACGGTTGAGCGATCTCTGAAAATGTCTTTTCTCTGGGAGGAAATGAAGGACCGGCTGAAAGAGTCCGGCGCTAGACTCTCAGGCGGACAGCAGCAGAGGTTGTGCATTGCTCGGGCTCTCGCGGTTGAGCCGGAAGTAATCTTGATGGACGAGCCGTGCTCTGCGCTTGATCCGAACGCCACGCAGAAAATAGAAGAAATGATGGTTCAGCTTGAAAATGAGTACACGATAGTGATAGTGACCCACAACATGCAGCAGGCGGCGAGGGTTGCAGATTATACCGCATTTATGTACCTCGGCGAACTGATCGAGTTTGACGAAACAGAAGTAATGTTTGAAAATCCAAAGAAGGAATTGACCGAGCGCTACATCACGGGTAAATTCGGCTAGTCCTCGCGACCAATGTTGTGGATCGACATATGCCAAGATTAATGGACATGGGACTGGAGAGAATCACTGATCTTCTCCTGAAAATGGCAGAGCTTTCGGAAAAATCTGTTACTACCGCGATTGAGGGGTACATGAGTGGGATAAATCCCACCGAGGAGATCAGAGAGTGGTCCAACGAGCTCAGGCGAGCTGAAGACGACGTTAGTGATCTAACTGTCGAAGTAATAGCGCGGTATCAGCCGGTTGCAAGCGATCTGCGCTTCATCACTGCGAGCATGGAGATATCCTATGGCTTCTCTCGTTTGGGGCGCTACGCGCTGGACATCGCCCAGGTACTGGACATGTTTGGGGATTTGACCAATTGCGATCCGGCGATCGTAGAATTGACGGGCAAAACCACGAAGGAGATGATCCGAATGAGCATTGACGCGTTTGCAAACAAGGACATCGA
>JAPCJU010000123.1 GCA_027886795.1 Nitrososphaerota archaeon
ATCTGCACATGAACAAAAAATTGGGTTATTGCGAGAATCTTGATGTGAATAACTACTCGAATTTTTCTGATGGTCCACTAATCGACTGACCGGCATATCTTTTCTCTCCCGAAACTCACTTCCGAAATATCATCTCTGGAGCCCAGCCGACATGGGAGCAAATTCGTGCGGGGGTCCCACTTGTCGCACTCGGGATTTACCAGTAAATTCTCGCCAGAATCCCGTTCGGAACCTAGGATTGAATGGGAGATTACCGTTCTAAATTCCCAGGATTTCCAAAACCAATCAATTGCCTTCCCAAGAAAGTTAATATTGATAATATTCAGGACTTTCTAGAATCGTTGAGGACTGGAATGGCGAATATTTGACGTGAACGGAGCACACGATCTGGGAGGAATGGACGGCTTGGGCAAAGTAGTGGTTGAATCAAATGAGCCCATTTTTCATGCGCGATGGGAGAAGGTAGTGTTTGCGATTAATTTTGCCGTTCCCGCAAACTCCGATGAGTTTCGTCATAGCATAGAAAAGATGAACGGAGTACACTATCTCTCGTCGAGATATTATGAGCACTGGCTGTACGGATTGGAAAATATCCTGCTCGAAAAGGGCATTGTAAACAAAGCTGAACTGGATAAGCGAACACAGATGTTCAAGGAAGGATCATTCGGCGAGACGCCGCGGATAGAGAATCCAAATATCACTGAATATTTCCTCAAACTAATCAAAGAGGGAGGTCCTAGCGATCGAGATGTGAAAAGGAATCCCAAATTCAAACTAGGCGATCATGTACTGACAAGAAACATGAATCCGATCGGCCACACAAGACTTCCAAGATATGCGAGGGGAAAATCGGGGATCGTTTCGAGGGTTCATGGAGTTTTTGTTTTCCCCGATTCGAATGCAGCTGGGTTGGGCGAAAATCCCCAGCATCTTTACACAGTTCGCTTTGAAGGAAGAGATCTTTGGGGAGAAGTAAGATCTGAAAATGGAAAGGAAGCGCTTTATCTGGATCTCTGGGAGAGCTATCTCGAACATGCCGCTTGACTCTTCTTTTGGCGGAAAAGACACTATGGATGATGTTGCAGTTCCACCGCCAGTGAGCGGCACATATCCTGTTCCAGAGTCCGATATTGCAGCGAGAGTGCAGGCGCTGGAGTCGATACTGTTAGAGAAAGGTTTGCTTAGCTCTGATGCTATTGATAAAGTCGTGGAGACTTACGAAAAGGATATTGGTCCAATGCTTGGGGCAAAAGTTGTTGCCCGAACGTGGACGAACCCTGCTTTTAGGGCGCGCTTGCTAGAAAATGCGGTTGCAGCGTGCAAAGAACTGGGCATTGGTGGTGCTCAGGGCGAACATCTTGTTGCCATTGAGAACACGGATAAAGTTCATAATGTAATTGTTTGCACACTATGCTCTTGCTATCCCTGGACGGTTTTAGGATTGCCGCCTAACTGGTACAAATACCCACAATATAGGTCGCGGATTGTTATCGAGCCGAGGAAGATGCTCAAGGAAGACTTTGGTCTGGACATTCCCGACGGAAAGGAAATCCGCGTATGGGATAGCAGCTCTGAGCTGCGGTATTTTGTCATCCCAGAACGGCCATTGGGAACGGAGAATCTCACGGAAGAAGAGCTGGCTTCCATCGTCACGAGAGAAGCTATGATCGGGGTGGCGGAGGTAAGAAAACCCTGACGGAATCGGTCACTCGATCAACTGGCAAGCAGGAAAATCTATTGAACTTGGATGTAACCGGGCCTGCAGCTGTCCCGAGAAAGAATGGAGAACTCGTCTTTGAGACTCCCTGGGAAAGCAGGTCGTTTGGAATTGCCGTCGCGCTATGCAAAAGTGGAGTACTCGGCTGGGAGGAGTTTAGAACACATTTGATTGGGAATATTGGAAAATCAGAGAAGGAGGATTTCGCAAAGACGCACGAGTGGAACTATTACGCGATTTGGGAAGATTCACTGGAGCACGTCTTGCTTGAGAAGGGCATCGTGACAAAACAGGAAATCGAAGAAGGAGTGACTCGAGTGGAAGCTAGCTGGAGTCACGAAGAAGGGTCCCATCATCACAGCCATTAAAACTTCCGAATCAAGCTCCCGCTCGTCAAATTAAGAAATTGATACGTCGTTATCGAATATTTCTAGCACCTCGGGGGGATAAATTATCGATCCTACCAAGATTGGCGAACTCCATATTTCACGTAAGCTTGAATGGGCCCAGCAGAGTCCAGGTACACATCGAAACTGATTTTCTTTATCTCCGGAGAAATGGGTGTTACTGGTAAATGCGTGTCCGAGTTCCGTACATCACCCACCTTCTGATTTCTGTGATTCAGAGATAGGGTTGCATTTTTACTAGTAAATTCGTGCGGGGGTCCCACATTCCGCGCACGAGATTATTCCGCCCTTAGAATTTAGTAGTAAAAGTGTGGAGGATTGATTTCTCTTCCCAACTTTGCTATAAGTAGGATAAATTTGTCTATCCTACTAGCCTCGGCGGACGAAATTGATTTAGGGGATCCCTAATTCCGAATAAGTAACAATCCTATTTTCATCGACTACTTGCGGGGGCGATAGCGCATCTGCACTACTCCAGCTTTGTACGGCTTTACACTAGTCAGTTGTAGTTCTATTCGATTCGTAAATAGCTTCTTGCCGTCTCCTATGGCGACGGGATGTACGAATATGATGTACTCATCTATCAATCCAAGCCTGGAGAAATTCTGAGCTGTTCGCACACCACCAGGAATGTATATGTCATGCCCGTCGCGACTTTTTATTTTCGTCATCGCATCGACTAGCTCGTTGTCATTTTTTGCAACAATAATCTCAGCGCCATTTATGGATCTTTCGGGTTTGTTTGAAATAATGGCTGCCTTTAACTTGTTGACCGTACGCGCGATCTCCATTTCCCACTTATCGGCCTCGCCTTTATTTTCGACACCTTTCCAGTATGCCGTCAATCCAGCACCAGTCGGATAACCCATCATCCACGTGTCGGCGCTTCTAATTAGTGCTACTATGTCGTCAAGCATCTCTTTGTCTGCTTTAGACGGGTCAAACCAATCGAGTTCCCCATCAGGTCCAGATGCGAAACCATCAAAAGTCGTCTGCATGTACAAGAAGATCTTTCGCAATTACTTCACTATTAGTCGCCGTACGCGTTTGCGCACTTTATTCCTTGTGTCCCTTGGGGAGTTGATCGGAGTTGCGGGTTCCTACACGCTTTCATCCATCTCTAAGTCTAGACATAGATCGAATGGAACGTGCCCGTTAGTCGACCGAGCTAGACTCTGTAGATCTAAGAGAGGGATTACAATTTTATTAGTAAATTGGTGGGGGGTCTCACATTTAGTCGCCGGGACTATCCCTAGATATGAATTTACTAGTAAGATCTGTTTCGACGACAATCACGTGAGTCACAAAGACCCCAATCTAAAGCTGATCACGAGCCTTGAAGGATCGGGTTCCAAATTTCTATTAGAAAAAAAGTCGCGAATAAAGAAAAACAAGCTAACAAATGTCAGATTCTAAGACTCCGAATCCTATCGAGCAAAGTCCGACATTCTTCAAGCCCCTTTTCTGTTATCTCAAACACCTGCCTTTTTCCGCAGTTATGAGCTTGGATTAGGCACGATCATCGAGAATGAGAAACGTCTCCCTATTTTATATCCCTCGTTATTCTATAGATCCAGATATCTGAAAACAAGCGAGAAAAGAGGTACTAATAGTACGATGATTAGAAGTGAAACCTCGAAGACGTCGGCTCAGCCAACTGTTGTTCCAGGAGGACTGAAAGAGGGGATTCGAAGCCATCCCTTATTCTCCTTCTTTCTTATGGCGTACGCGTTCTCCTTGATCGCTTTGATTCCCGGCATCCTCTCGGTTTGGGGCTTTTTGCAATTCAACTATACAATCTCGTCCATAGCAAGCTCGTTCGCGGGGCCGGCATTGGCGGCTCTCATCATGACTTACCTTACAGAAGGCAAAGCAGGCTTGATTACCTTGCGGGATCGCCTTAAACAGCGGCGCGCAAGCTGGAAGTGGTATCTGTTCATCTTCATAGGCATTCCCGCGCTACTCTTGCTTGGGCTTATAGTACAGCCAGGAACGCTGGGGAGTTTTCAAGGTCTTACGTCCTCATTACTTGTTACTTATCCGGTATACTTTTTCGTCGTCTACTTTGGGGTTGCGCTGCCTGAGGAAATCGGCTGGCGGGGCTTTGCGCTGCCACGCATGCAACCACGCTATGGACCGCTTTGGGGCACCTTACTTCTAGGTGTCTTGTGGAGCTTCTGGCATCTGCCGCGCTTCCTAGCACCGGATCAGGGTGGAGGACCAGGGACAGGGATCTTCACATTCCTTACAAATTTCTCTCTCTTCTTTGTGCTCCTTTTGGCGCTTGCAATCATCTTTACCTGGGTCTTCAACCACACGGGAGGTAGCATTTTCATCTCCAACTTGTTGCATGCTGGCATTGATACGCCACAAGCGGTCTGGCTACCACTCTTTGTGGGAGTGAGTACGACCGGTTGGAACCTGGCCAACCTAATCGGCTTTGGAGTGCC
>JAPCJU010000124.1 GCA_027886795.1 Nitrososphaerota archaeon
AGTCGATTCTGGCTCTGTCAGAAAACTCGTCCACTACGAAGTTGGATAGATTGATGTTTCCAAGACAGCAGCAACCATAATCTTCGAGGCACTGTTCTGAACACGGATTGAATCCGTGGACTTCCATCCCATTGTACTCTGTAGGGGATTCATTCTTCACATTGTCCCAAAATATGATCCCTGGTTCTGCAGAAGCCCAGGCCGATCTGACAAGCTTGTCCCAAAGTTCGCGAGCTTTTACGACCCTCTTAATGTCAGATTTTTCATTCTTGAAGGCAAGTGAAAAGTTTTCATCCTTTTCAACCGCTTGCATGAATTTGTCAGTGATGCAGACGCTGATGTTTGCATGGTTGACCTTTGCAATATCCTGCTTCACATCGATAAAATCTACGACGTCCGGATGATCGACGTGAATGGTTATCATCAACGCACCGCGTCGTCCCGCCTGGCCGATTGTTCCTGTAGTAACTGAAAAAAGTTCCATGAAAGAAACCGATCCAGTTGATACGATGGCAGAGTTGTTCACCGGCGAACCCTTGGGTCTCAGAATCGAAATGTCAGTCCCTACACCACCGCCGTAAGAATAAGTCCGCCCCGCTTCCTTGCAGAACTCAAAAATGCTCTCCAGGGAATCGGATTTTATGGGAAGAAAATAACAATTTAACAGCGTGGAACGTCGCGGTTGACCCGCTCCGAACATTATTCGCCCTCCTGGTATGAACCTAAAATTCTCCAGTAACCAGTAGAATTTTTTCGTCCATTCTTCTCTCTTTTCTTGGGTAGTCTCGACTGAAGCGAGCTCGCTTGCAACCCTCGCCCACATCTCGTTGGGAGTTCGCTCTACGATAACGCCTTCGAGGTTCTTGAGAGCATACTTTTCATAGAACACTCTGGCTCGAAGCTCATCGCCGCTGAAAAACTCTAGCGTCTCTCTGGGAAGCACAATTGGACTCTGAATCTGTTCCAATTCCCGCACTACTTCTTCAGTGTCCTCAACCTCTTCCGCAACCCTGTCGTCTATTGAACCGGTTTCCACTTTAACCCAAACTCCTATTCTCGCCTATTTTCTCTTTTTTCTTTGCCCTTACACGGGCACTTGGAACCGTAAGCACTCACTATTGTTGTTTACGGAATTAAACGTAGCTCTCGCCGGAGCAAAAAGCTTCTAACATTTTCTCATTGTGAGTCACACGAGAAAACAAATCCTCAGCGTCCAACCAACTTTGTCTAGTCAAGATTGAACGATGGAAAAGCATTTTCCGGTGTGACATAACGTGCAAAACTACGTCTAGCTCAGAATATTTAACATTAAGTCGCTTTGGGTTTTCTTGACGGAATAATTTCATCTAGCACAATAGCATGTGAACTAGTTTTGACATCGCCTAAAGGAATCTTCGAGCTAGGGGCAAAAATTTTTCACGTTGCAATTTTTTCCAAAGAAAAAATATTGGAAGAAATTCACTGGCCTTTTTGCAATAACGAAATTATCGGATTAAGGCACACCGGTATTGTTATTTATTTAGATCAGAATTGTTTGAGGAACTAGAACGGTGGACTTGCAATAGCTGCATCTACCACTACTGAAGACTTTCATTCCGCATTTCTTGCAAATCTCCGAACTTCTGGAAATCCTCGCAAATGGAAGCTTACCCGAAAGCCCCGACACAACATTTCCAAAGTTTAGATTATCTCCACCCTCCTTCGGAAAACCAATGCGAACTAAACAACCACCGCTCGTTGCTCGAACTAATTCAGAAACTTCGTTCATGACATCCGTACTGTCAGAATCCACAGACTGGATGAAGATACCCTCTTGGTATCCCCCCCGACGACTCTCCTGAGCCCTTCCGTACTTCTCTGCGTCGATTTCTGAAAGACGTTCGCTGCCATCTTGGTGAATCATGGAAACGAGTCCTCTATCTCCGAGTTTCGAGGCTTTTTCTTCCACGACTTTGCTAGCTGTTTCAAGAATTTTGAAAGCAAGCTCCCGCTTGCTGATTGTCTGCCTTTCTGAGATCAAGTTAGAAATCGCCTCGTTCAATCCAACCAGATTGATCACAACCGGCATCTCCTCGAGGGATGAAACTGTGGGAATTTGCGACAGCGCTGGAAGCAGCCCTCTTTTCATGCTATCACGAACGTGATCTTTGCGATTTACAAGGGCGTTAATCGCAGTTTGCATTAGTAAGGAGAGCTTTGCCCGAAAGTACGTCTCGTCCTTGTTGGATTCGTAAGCGAGTCTAGGAAGATTGACAGTGAGATTCTGTAAGAAAGCAATCGCTTCAGGAGAATTTCCCTTGGATCCCGGATTTTCCAGTCGAAGACCAGAAAACAAAAATCTCCCGTCTGATTCTAGCGCGATGTCTCCACCGTTAGAGATAACACTCGACATTCCTTCCACGACTTTCCTGTCCAAGTATCGGCCCGGCGATACCACAAGATGAACGATTGGAATGGGGACGATTTCGACGTACTTCGAGTAAGCTTCGAGTAAAGAATCTCGAAGCTCCAGCTGCGATGAAACATCTTCATCTTTCAGGGGTTCGCCTAAACGAAATGTCACACTTCTAGATCTAGACTGCATCGTAGCAGCGGCGAGAGAGGAAAACATTCTCGAAAATATTCGCACCTGCTCTTCTTTAGAACGGGGAGTGTACAATTTCGACAGATACGAAATCAGATTATCTAGGCAGACTTCATTCGACACCTCGCGAGAAATAACGCTGGCAATTATTTCAAGCGTTTCAAAGGCTGAATCGAAATTTTTTATCTGCCCTAACCGTGGTATGTTGCTGATCTTGCTCCCGAGATTATACAAATTTGAATAAAGTAAATTCAAATCGAGGTAAACAGAGTCAGGCATCAAGCTCCAAGCGCCTAAATTCGACATGTGAATATCCCCGGAAAGATGAGCGTCTGAAACATCTCGGGGTATTTTCGTGAGCATGGAGAATTCTGAAAAAACTTTTTCGGAGGTTGAATGAAACACAGAGTCAATTGAATCCAAGCTGTCCCCAGTCCTTGATATCAGTTCAGCCACGTCAGCGACCGGTAGTCCAAGCCTAGTCAGCTTGTGCCGATACTCCTCGTAGCCATGCTCGACCAGAATGCTGTTCACAATTTCTCGAATCAAAGGCGCGGTCAGATATGTAGTTTGGAACTTGTATACCCTCGACTCTGTTTCGCTTGCAATCTTTTGAGCGAGCTCAACCGGCATACCTGCTTCTTTTACTAGAGACTGGAGAATCTTGTCTGCATTGAACTCCTCCATGGCCTGCCTCGAACTCCTGACGTAAAGTTTGCCGGATTCGAGCATCGATTGTTCTTCAATCTGTTTTGTTAGGTTCAGGACTAGTCTTCCCAGACTGGTTACGACGTATTTTCTTTCAGCTCTGTTGAGGGCGATCAGCGTTTGCTTTACCAGTTTGCGAAGATGGTAGGCGAACTTGCCTGACTCTTTCTTCGACTTGAATCCAGCCAGAGTCTTTAGCTCCGAATAACTGAGCGGACCCTTCGTGTTTAAGATTCGTAAAATGTCCAGACGGTTTGGCGATGCGATCACCGAGTAGATAGTTCGAACTCTGCGTGGAGAACTCAATTGGTTCGATCCTCTGGGCCAACGTTTTTGAAAGCGAAGCAGAGAGAAATGATGAAGAAATATTGATTCAAATTGCGCGTTGAATGAATAAGGCGGCTCGCGGGAGTGAAATTAATTAGATTCAAGTGCCGAAAGCCAATACAAATTGGTTAAAAAAGTTTGATAATAATGTCCATTTCAGTTCATCATCAAAGTGGACGACCGTCTCGTAAGCCTCGTCGTTGATCTTCATTATAGATTCCATCAAGAGGCGACGGGTTAGCAGATCAATTTTCGCTGTAGGATTCATTTTTCCAATCTTAATCAAGCTAGCGATGATCTTTCAACCCTCTAATTTGATTTTTCTTCAAAAAGTTATTATCCAAACGAAAAAATGTTTCGACGAGCAATCTCGCCCTTTTCGGTTTAGGTGTTTTCTGAAACGACTCTCGTAAACGATCAACGATTTGAAGTTCTAGTAGCAGAACTAAGTTCGAAATCGAATCTGGCAAGAGGCGATCTGATGGAGCTCATCCGACAGAAAAAGACGAAGGTCGGCGCAGGATATCTCACTGATCAGGGAGCTCTTTTTCTGGTCGCTTCCGATCTTGGGATCACTGTCAACTACGATCAGGATAAACCAGCATCACTTTCGGTTTTGCCAGCGGACCAGAAATCTCTTTCGATAGTTGCCAGGATTATGTCGATTGGTACTCCAAAAATATTCACGCGAAGAACAGACTCTCGCAAGGGCCTAGTTACGAAACTTGCAATATTCGACAACTCTTCTCAGAAACCCGTGACCGTGTGGGATTCAGCCATTGCAAAAATAATTGACGGAAATCTAGCTTTACATGCTGGCGATCTGGTTAAGCTATTCGATGTCTATACGAGACCGGGGCCGGATGGTCTTCCAGTTATCAATTTTAGCGAGAACAGTCGTATCGAAAAG
>JAPCJU010000125.1 GCA_027886795.1 Nitrososphaerota archaeon
GCTCCAAACGGATGAACCGCACGAAGCGATTCAGTTTTTCACGAAAAACGAGGATGAAATCAAGGAGGTAATGTCGGCTGGAGACACAAAAGCGTCTGTTAAGTTGCAGGAGAACAACTTCCAGGTCGATGTCAGAGTAATTCCAGAAAAATCTTGGGGAGCGGCTCTCGTTTACTTTACAGGGTCAAAAGCCCACAACATTGTCCTCCGGACTATCGCGCTAAAGAAAGGTCTGCGCCTGAATGAGTATGGATTGTTCAAGGCTTCGGATGAAACAGCGATGGTTGCGGGGAAATCTGAGGAGGAGATTTACTCCACTCTTGGAATGGATTACATCGAACCGGAACTGCGTGAAAATCGGGGAGAAATTGAAGCCGCAACTAACCATGCCTTGCCAAAGTTGATCACCCTCAGCGATATCCGGGGGGATCTCCAGATGCATACCGAATACAGCGACGGAAAAGGGACGATTAGATCCATGGCGGAAAAGGCAATTTCTCTCAGATACGAGTACATTGCAATTACTGATCATGTGGGATCGCTTAGAGTAGCGAACGCGATGAATGAGGCGCGGATAAAGGAGCAACGAAAGGAGATTGACAAGCTCAATGATACTTACGAGAAATCCGGGGCAGAATTCAAAATTATTCAGGGGGCAGAAGTGAACATAAAATCTGACGGAAAACTTGACATGCCAGATGCAGTCCTGAAGGAAATTGAGATCGTCCTTGCTTCAATTCACAGCGGTTTTTCTGATGATTCTCAAAAAATTACAAACAGGATCGCATCGGCGATGGAAAATGAAAACGTTGATATCATCGCTCACCCAACGGGAAGGAAAATTTTCGAGCGAAGCGGTTACTCATTTGACCTTCGAAAAATAATTGAGAAAGCTCTAGGCACCGGCACGCTTCTTGAAATTGACGGCCACGCCAACCGTCTCGATCTAAATGATGAAAACTCGAGGGAAGTTTTGAAGGCCGGGGTGATGATGAGCATTGATACCGATTCCCACGAGTCCGGCGAACTGGATTACATGTTGCTTGGCGTCGCGCAAGCAAGGAGAGCGTGGTCTCGAAAAGAAGACATTTTGAATACGAAAAGTTACTCAGAACTCGTCAAATTTCTCAAATCGTAGGCACAGGCTCATTCCCTCATCATTCGAAGTTTTTGCAACTCCTGCCTCATGCAACGATCATAAACCACCTTTATCCCAGCTGTCGCAATTTTCTCTTCGGCCTCAAGATTGTGAATTCCCAATTGTTCCCAAAACACCTTCGGTTTCTTTTGGATGACCTCATCGACGTAATTCGGTACATCTTCACTCGGCCTAAAAAGATCAACGATGTCCACTTGGACTGGCACATCTGACAGTTTTTTGTAAGCCTTTTGCCCGAGTATTTCGTCAGCAGTGGGGTTTACAGGAATAACTTTGTAGCCGTTCTTCATCAAGTACTCAGGAACTGTGTGAGCATCCTTGTCGGGATTTTTCGACATTCCGATAACCGCTACAGTCTTGTATTTTTTCAGGATGTCAAAAATTTCGTTCTGAGTTGGGTTACTTACGGGCATTTGCGATCCATACTAAGAGCTGATTCTCGATTTCGAATTTAATTGTACTGCTACTCGGCTCTGCGCTATGTTTATTTGAGATATTTCGGAGTTGAAGTGCAATTTCCTCAAAAAGTCGCGACCTACTCATAATTTTTGTTATGAAATTTTTTTCAAGATGTGAAATTATTTGAAATACACGGAGAGGATAATGGGATCAGATAGGGAGAAGGAATTTGCGATACTTCAAGAAATGGAGGAAAAGTACGATTCAAAGGATGCCTCCTATTTCAACAAAGTTATGAAGAACGAGCCTTCGCTTGTCGTAAGAGTTCATGCCGTAACAGTGCTGTCTGAGATAGGTGACGAGAGCTCAGTTCTGGTATTGGCTGACGTCTTGAAAAAGGATCCGAGCACGCTGATAAGGCACGAGGCCGCATTTTCCTTGGGTCAACTGGGTTTGAAGAGCGCGGTTCCATACTTGGTAGACGCGGCTTTGAACGATCCTTCAGAAATTGTAAGGCATGAATCGGCTGCGGCTCTTGGAGCGATTGGAGACGAAAGGGCCAGGGACGCTCTAAACAAAGCAAGCAAGGATCCCAGTGATGAAGTCCGCGGCTCTGCTATTGCATCGCTCTTCAATTTGGATTTTATGCTGCATTCTGCGAAAAGGGAAAAAGAAGACGCAGAAAAATTGGCCGCGAAAATCCAAGAAAAAAGAAAGATGGATTCACGGTCTAAGAAGAAGATGCCCCATCCCTAACCCGCTGGCAATACCGGTAAATAGTTGAGAGTGCTCTTCCGTCACTGGTATGAACACAGTAGCCGTGGCAGTAATAGTTCTCTTAATCACGGCGAGCGCAGGTGTAGGTTACTTTATCGGATCCTCAGTCTCATCTTCGACCACCTCGCAGCTCCCTCAGTTATCCATTGTAAATGCGAGTTGGGCTCTCTATTCTAAAACTATAGAGACCGGTACTTGCGGGATAGTTTACAGCGGAGTAGGGTTCCAATTTGGTTTCGGTAATCCTGAGGCCGCGTGCGACTTGACGATAAGTCCAAGCCAATCCGGAACTATCAATCTGAATGTCACAAACTCGGGCAACAGGGTTAACTTTGCCTTCGATACTGTTTCTTCGTACCCGTACATGGTCTTTTTTGCAAATTCCCAGGGTTGTACACAGTTCAATGGTGTAGGTTTCTGCGGCTTAGTGGAAAAAAATTCTGCAGCCTCATTCCAGCTGACTTTTCTTTCCACATCTGGCAATTACAAGCCAATCAATGTGACGTTGGACGTTGAACTGGCCATCCTATCATCCTAGTCGATCATTTGTTTAATGCAAGTTAATCGTTCAGAACGTAAAAAGAAAACGGCTTTATAGCAGTGAGTGCCCTAATTATCTATGGAAAATATCTTAACTATTCATCCCGCGATTTGTAATCGGCACAACATCAGACTTCGAACCGACCAAAATGGAAAATTATCGTGCCCTGTTTGCATTCAGATTCAGAACCAACAGTCCTTCCGTCGAGGAAGACGCCGTTAAATCGCGCCATTTAACGCAATTAAAAAATCTATTCGAGTGGCTAACGAGCCACTCCTGGGCCTAGAGATTAAACCTGTTCAACCATAGAGTCGGAGTTATCCGATCCTTGGCTCTCGTCATCAGTGGATTCTGAAGATTCGGACGATTCCTCGCTTGATTCGTCCACACCACCTTCAACAATGGTGCCACTGGCAAATCTCGGACCGACCCTGTCGATTCTTATTTTGATCTTTTTCTCAGCGTCAGCCTTCGCGCCTGGTACGAAAATTACAAACCCAGAAATTTTGGCAACCCCCTCGCCGCGACGAGATAGTTCCCCGATCGTCACCAAATACTCCTTGCCAACCTGCACTGGAGCGTCGGCCGGTGGAAAACGGTTCCCTCCTCCAAACGACGGCCGGTACCCACCGTAGCCGCCGCCTCCTCCTCTTCTGTTTCGGCCATCCCTTCCTCCGCCGCCGGACTCATTTCTGTGTCCGCGATTTTTGCCCCGGTTGTCGCCATAACCCATGATACTTTAACTTCCAGAATATCCATCGCCAGAAAGAAGAGACTTAGTAGTCTCCTCCTCCCATTCCTGGCGGAGGCCCTGCGGGAGCTCTTGATTTTCCGGAGGCGATCATGTCATCGACTCGGAGTATCATCCCGGCTGCCTCTGTCGCAGATCGAATGATTTGCTCTTTGACAGCGGATGGTTCGATCACGTGATCGCCCCACATGTCCGAAACCTTGCCAGTCCTGACATTGATTCCGAACCACTTCTTCCCCTGTCCGTGCTTTGCTCTAATTTCCACCTGAGTGTCAATCGGATCCATTCCAGCATTTTCAGCCAGAGTCTCGGGAATAGATTCAAGAGCATCCGCGAACTTTGCAACCGCCAGCTGTTCCCTTCCGGATAGTTTGTTTGAATATTCTCGCAGTTTTCCTGCAATGTCTTCTTCAGGAGCGCCGCCGCCGGCGACGATCAAGGGTTTTTCCATAACATCCTTCACGACCATGATTGCGTCGTGAAGACTCCTCTCGACCTCATCTACGACTTTTTGCGAACCTCCCCTGACGAGGATCGTGACCGCTTTTGGATTCTTCGAACCTTCGACAAAGACCCACTTGTCTGATTCTACTTTTCTTTCTTCCACAAGCTGTGCTTTTCCGAGGTCTTTCTCGTTGAGGTCATCCAGATTGCTGACAATTCTCGCACCAGTTGCCTTTGCGAGCTTTGTCATGTCTGACTCTTTCGCTCTCCTGACGGCAAGGATGTTTTTCTTTGCGAGATAATGCTGCGCAATGTCGTCGATCCCCTTCTGGCAAATTAGGACATTTGCACCAGCTGAAGCGAGCTTGTCCACCATTGCTAGAAGCATTGAATTCTCTTCTTCA
>JAPCJU010000126.1 GCA_027886795.1 Nitrososphaerota archaeon
ATGGATTGAAAACAACTCGAACCTAGTTGAACTCTGGGATTGTCCCAAAATGTCCTAATATCGGGTCAACCTCGAATTTTCCGCAGTGTAAATGCCGGAATAATTTACGATAAATCTGAACTTGACAAGCTTACTCTCAAGTACATTGAAAGACGGTTTGAAGAAATCAATGTCAAACTGATTCCTTCCGAAAAAGTCTTGGAATTGCAAGATGACTTTGGGATATTGGGTCTTCTGGGTAGTAGAGCTGTAACTAGATCTCGACAGCATCTCGAAGCTATCAGTTGCTTAAAAATCGGGTTTTATCCCGACTCAGGGACTATGCAATCCCTGGCAAAATCATTGCGACACTTGAGCGCGAGTGTAGTATGCCACGGATCAAAAACGATGAGTGAAGCTCTTGCAAATACTGTATTTCATTTCTACGAAAGTCTTACCCTTCCCAGTCTACTCAATATTGACCTTGCAGATGTTGAAAGCATCGCAGCCGGAATCGGTGTTTCTTTCAATGAAACGGGAGATTCCTCAGAAGAAATAATAGAAAAATTGCCTCCAGAATCATTCGATGCGAAGAGTGCGCTCATGCACTTCTCGTGCGTGAAGAATGTGACTCTTGAAGAAGTCTATTCGATAACAAAAACTATCTCGGCTCGAAAGTTGACATATCTTGAGAGAACTTATCCTCAACCCAACGAAAAAAAACTGTACAAACCTACAAAACTAAAGATGGGGCTGAGAATAATTGAGAATCCGGCGCGTAACAAACCTAGGATTTCTTTGACTGCAATCCTCTTTGGAATCAAGTCATAAGTAAGCTCGCTTTATCTGGTGTCTTTACTTGTTCGATAAGCATCCGTCACACGGCCCCTTCTAATTTTGCGGCAAGACAATTTGATTTTTGATGATTTTTCCAAGAGCAGCTTTGATAAACAATAAAAAATATCCGTCGTCCATCACGTTTCGATGAAAAATCGACATGTTTTAGAACTGTTATGAGTAAGATTTAATTTTTAGCGATCTTTTCTAAAGGAAAAGACATTTCCCTAGAAAAGAAAATGAAAGAAAAGAACCTTCGAGAGAAATATGGGCTCTCTATCGCGACGAATGGTGAGTTTACGAGCTCTTTAGAATGTTTCGACGAAAATTAGAAATCAAATAATGCAAGTGTTGACCATAAAGATTGGCGAAATACGTTCTCATATCCGACCTGACGCTTTCACACGATTATCAGAATTTTCCACTACTTGATTTTCTCCCTAGCGCACCCACCGATAACCTCCCCAATTTCATTTACAAATATCTGAAGGGCAAACCTCCCCCTGACATCAACGGCCGAGCTTCTATGGCGACCTACCCGCTGAGGAAACTTGAAGCGGCTTTGCTTCAGAAATACCCTGAGAATGACGTAGTCGTCGCGCACGAAGATCATTTTGAGAAGTTCATCAAAGACGACACGGAAATCATTGGTGTTACGACGATGGATCCGCTCGGTCTCGCTCCCCTTACAATGTCGTACACGTTGTTTTTTGGATCGACAGCGCCTGCCTACGTTAGGAAAGAATTCGAATCTCTTCTGGCAAGAATCAACAGGATAAGGGAGGGAAAGAAGGCAAAGCTCATCATAGGCGGGCCGGGAGTGTGGGAGTTTACCGTTCAACCTCAAGAAATGGATAATCTAAACATAGATTACGCGTTTCAGGGAGAATCGGAAGACATCATTACCGATCTGTTTGATTACGTATTGGACGATTCCACGAGGAGCAGCGAGTTTTTCAAAGGGTTTCAAACCTTTGACAGCGATTATCACAAGAGTTTTGTAAATGATCCAAGGTTCATCTCAAGGTACCAGTTCTCTAAACAGTTCCCGAAATTGGAAGATATTCCCGAGATCGTAAATCCGACGATCAAGGGTTTCCTCGAGGTCATGCGCGGGTGCGGCATCGGATGCGATTTTTGCGAGGTCACGCTAAGGTCGCTTCGATACTACCCGCCAGAAAAAGTTCTGAGGGAAATTGCTGTCAACGTGAAAAAAGGGGGGTTAGACAATGTCTGGACGCATAGCGACGAGATATTTGCGTACAATCACGGGAAAAATTTTGTACCTGACACGGAAGCCCTAATCGAACTTTTCAAGGCGATCATGGGAGCGCCTGGAATAACTCACACAAATCCAACACACGGTAGAATTTCCATCCCAGTCGGCTATCCCGATCTGATTCGCAAACTCTCCGAAGTGATGAAGGCTGGGCCCGATAATTGGATCGGCCTCCAGGTGGGAGTTGAGACCGGTAGCAACAAGCTCGCCAAACTTCATATGCCGAACAAGACATTGCCCCTTAAAATTGGGCCCGACGGAACGTGGCCGGAGATCGTTTGGCAGGGCACCTACGTCATGAACAAATATTACTGGAGGCCTGCGTTTACAGTCCAAGTTGGACAAGAATCAGAGACAGAAGAGGACAACTGGGACACAGTCGCCCTAATTAATCAGATGAGCAATTCAGAAGTTGATGGCAGACCGTTTGAGTTTACCATCACGCCCATGCAAAACGTATCCCTGGGGCATCTGAGAAGTCGAGATTTTTCAATGTTCGCCCTTAACGAATCTCAGTTAGCGGTGTATTATGTTTCTTACAAACACCTTGCGAAAGTAGCGGCTAGAGACGCGTTCCAGAATGGAAGAAATGGGAGGAACCGGAACGTGTTTTCGCTTCTCGGTGCGGGCGCTCTGATCAGCCTTGGTGGCAAAGTCATGCTCCGATCTATCGCGAATATGTGTCGAAAGCAAGGTTTGAACTTGGAAAAGGCCGCTGCGTATGGTTTGGATCGGAAAGTTCCCCAAGCGCCCTCGATTCCGGCAATGTAATGAAGGATTTATCAGCCCGCAGAATTCCCGGTTTTGTGGTGCGCAATTTCCGGAATGGTACGGTACGATGTTTACAGCGAATCAAACAGTATAGGTCCCGGGCACTCTGAGAATCAAGATTCTTACTTTGCAGACTTAGCCACGCTCGTATTTGCTGTAGCCGATGGAGTAGGAGGTTATCAGGGCGGGAAGGAAGCAAGCGAACAAAGTATGGCTGCACTTCGCAACAAAGCAGGTGAAATCCAGAGCGAATCTTCGATGAAAAGCTGCCTCGAGGAAATCCACGAACAGCTTCTTCACACAGCAAAATCCTTGAACCACCAGAACATGGGCACCACCATTGCGGTCGCAAAAGTACTCCCAAATTATTCAACAGGCATTGGCGGAAAAATCGTCGTCGGAAATGCTGGAGATTCTCCGATTCTTTTCTTCCCCGCTAGTGCCAGTGATGGAATGGGCTCGGATTCTTATCGAAAAGTCTCCGCCGATGATTCTCTTCGAGATCAGAGCCCTGGTTCGATGTGGGGGGTTACTCAGTATCTGGGGATCGAAACCCAGGAGCTTCGGGTTCACACTAGCACTTTCGACTTTCAATCAGATGATACCATGCTTATTTGCTCTGATGGCGTAAGCGATAATCTTCTTGGGGGAAGAGTATATTCTCAAAGAAGGAGCGTCGGCGACATCTCTGAGCTAGTAAGGCGATCTCGTAGCGCTCAGAAGATCGTCGAAGAAGCGCTTCACGCGGGAATAAAGCCTGATGACATGACCGCCCTGCTGGTTTTTCTTTAGTATCACATTTCTTGATCTTCAGACTATACTGACGGTGGAAAGACGCACCTATGAAGGAATCAAAAACACAGGAACTTGAGTTTCAAAAATTATTTTGGCCGCTATGCTTTTGAAAAATCCAAGTTTAGCAAACCCATAACTCTTTGAACTAATTCCCATAACCACCGCAATTGTGTCAGTAGTAGAATCCGAAATTAATTCTTCAACAACATCCTTTTGACTAGCCGCCGTGATTATCTTTCGAAATTCTATTCCCTCTTTTTTGAGTCGGATCGAAAGTTTGGATACTACTGCTTCGCCCGCAGACTGAACAAAATCCGGAAAGAAATCTTTGTAATCTTCGATCTTAGAATATTAGTTGATTCCCTCGGTCATTATCAATGGCGGGACAGAGTACACAAGCGCGATTCGAGCGGAAAATGACCTTGCAAGTTCGCTCGCATATCTTAAGACCTTGCCATCCGTAGTCGCGTTATTGATTGGGACAATGATTTCTTGAACTTTCCCTTCAAGTTTTCCAGAATTGTGGAGTTCCCTTGAAGAATTCTCGTCGGTTCGGAACCCCGACCCGAAATCATTACTCGACCCTAATTCAATCTCAGCTAAAACCTCTCTCTGATTATGGAGTTCCCTTTGAGTCATGCTCACATAACCTAGTTTCCTTAATCCCCGAAAATGCCCCAATAAACAATTATTATTGAGAATATTTTCCCATCCAAGTCACTATATTGCCCTAAATTTCGAATGAGTGATACGAATACAGAATTCGTACTTCAGATAC
>JAPCJU010000127.1 GCA_027886795.1 Nitrososphaerota archaeon
AGAATTTCATTTCAAAAGGAACAGAAATCATCGCAAATGAGCGATTCGAATAACGATTCGGAAAAACAGTCCGATAGAACTAGGAATAATCAGAAGCTCAGTCTAAAGGACAAGATATGGATCGGAGCTGCGATCGCAATATTCGTTATCGCCTTTGTGATCATACTTGTGTTCGGTGTATTCTGACAGCGCGAATCTAAAGCCATATTTGAGCCAACGTTAATCCCATGATAGAAATTACCTATTTTGTTAGCGTGAGAAGGTTCCGAGAAACCACAGGTATGATGTACAGATGCCAAAATCATCCGAAGATCCGATAAACACGAGCGATGGTAAGGTCCTTTCTGGCGCGGCCTCAAAGCCGCCGCAGAATGTTGATCTCAGGTCAGTGATGCGCTACTTTGCCAGCGCTGTGACCGTGGTAACGGGCGCCCTTGAGTCAGGAGAATTATTCGGCTTGACAGTTACGGCATTCACCTCAGTATCGCTAGATCCCCCACTCATCCTGATCTGCATCCGCAACGAGAGTTCGGCTACAAATCTCCTAACGAAATCAATGAGATTTTGCGTCAACATATTGGCGGAGGGGCAGCAGGCGATCGCAGAAAAATTTTCGTTGTCAGGGGAGGCGGGGAGATTCAAAGATCTCGATTTTTACATTGGAAAGGGTGGCAGCCCCATAATCCGAGGTAGCATTGGTTTCATAGATTGCAAAGTAGTGGAGATCATACTGGAAGGCGATCACACCATTTTCTTCGGCAGGGCTGTAGATGTGTCAGCGGAGGAAAAACAACCGTTGCTCTATCTCAACAGAAGATACGTTAAACTTGAGCTGGAATAATTTTTTTGGTGGCGCTGTGGCACAAGGCATAAATCAGCTATTCAGGGGCTTTCGAAGGAGAATTCGCAATGAATACTGCGACGGCTATATTGTTATTTCTCCTGGGCTCGTTTGCACTCATCATCGGATTTATCAGCGTGCCTTCAATTCAATATTACACCGGCGGTGTAATCATCGCTCTTTTCATCGCAGGACTTCTCTACGCGTGGGGAAACACGATTCGTCAGACCAGAAATGTGGTGGAGCAGAAACCCGAGGAGCCAAAGCCTGCTTCGAATGCTCCGAGTGCGTGAACTCAGTAAGTTAAGTTTCTAACGAACATGCTTCAGTTCTGACTTTGTTCCAAGAAATTCTTCGCTCCTTGAAACAGATATTTGGAATCGGATCCGAGCGCGATGAATTTGAATCCTAGCTTCTGCCACTTTTTCGCTTCTTCAGGCGTGGCAGCGAGAGTACCGGGAATTTTACCATGACGTTCGCAAATCTTGACGACGGACTGCATCGAATCGGCTACTCTTTGGTTCCCACGATCAGTCAGGAGTCCGAGCGACATTGTTAGATCGCTCGGTCCGACAAACAAAATATCCACGCCCTTCGTTTCAGCTATGGAATCTGCATTTGAGAGGGCAAGTTGAGTTTCGATCTGGACCGTGACTAGTACCTCGTCGTTGGCGGTAGTAACATATTCTCTTAGATTGTTGCCATAGGCGGCTGCCCTAACTGGACCGACGCCTCTTGAACCCATCGGGGGGTACTTGCTATAATTCACGACCCTCTGTGCTTCCTCTCTCGTGTTTACAAGAGGAACCAGTATCCCGTAACTTCCTATATCGAGAGCTCTCTTGATGAGGTACTGGTCATTTTCACCTACCCTTACCAGCGGAACTGTTTTGGAATCTAAAAGTGCGAGCATCAAATTCCTCGCAGTCTCGATCGAGAAATAGGAGTGTTCGGTGTCAAGGACAAACCAGTCAAAGTTCAACTGCTTTAGAGTATCAGTAACGTCCGGACTACCGATCGTGATCCAGGTTCCGAGCGACGTTTTTCCGCTGTAGAGCTTTTCTCTTAACGGATTTTTCAAGTCAAGATTAGTTTTCTAATCTGTCGTTATTAAGAACAAGCGCGTGCGGTCTATTTTTGGATGACTCCTGAGAAACCTAGGAATTCCTGTCCTTAGTTGAATTCTTTTCTCTCAAAAAGCAGGAGACCAAGAATCGCGGTCAAGGCAAAATAGATGACCATTATTATCAGTCCTTCCGGGATTGTCGGTATATACTCAGTAAGCGTAGGACCTCTTCCCCCGCCGCCAAAACTCACTGTCGTTATGTGTTGAGGATAAGGAATCGTGAAAACGTTACTAATGATGCCACTCCCATAACTAAGGGTGAACCATGGTTCGACATGAATCAGATTTGTCACAACAGTGTCAATCAGACTGAACCCAAATAAGAGTAAAACCACAGTTACAAGGATTGAAAAGGAACTGCTTTTGAAAAGCGAGCTGAAAAAGAAAGTGAATCCAAGAGCGGCCACCAAGTAGATTAATGTAAATGAAATCGCCTCCACAAATTGTGTAGGAATGCTTGTTCCTATCCAATAAAATCCATTACCAAGACAGATGACGGTAAAGACACCCATCATGATGAGAGACGCCGTCAGAGCAGCTATCCATTTTCCAACATAGATGGATGAACGACGAATTGGATTGCCAACTAGGAAATAACCAGTCTTATTTTGAAACTCTCCCGAAATCGCATCTCCGCCAAAAAATACAGCACAAAATACCACAATCAGATTCGATGCGAATCCCCAATAAGTAGCATAAAATGGCAGAGCCTGAGGTGGTGATCCAGCTATCGAATCGCCCTCATAGGCGATGGCAAACGTCAACAGTCCAGAAATAAGGAGCGTGATGGCAAGCAGGATAAAAAATCTTCGAGACCGGAAGTAATTCAGGATCTCGTAGCGAGCAATTATGCCAACTTGAGCTATGCTGGTTGGGAGTATGTTTCCTTCCAATGATGTCTGGGTTTGCTGGGTCATTACATTATCACAATGTATCCTTGATTAGATTCAGATACGTATCTTCAAGTGCTGAACCTGACGCCCTAAAACTAATCATTCCTATCTTCATTGCTGCCAGATCTGATAATAGCGTCTCCTGCTTCTCCAACCCGCCACTGAATTTTATTCTTAGATTCCTCGAATCCATCTTGTCCACCGAAACTACCCCTGTAATTGAAGAAATGCTCCCGATTGGAAAAGAATCATCAAGGGCTCTGGCTAGTCCTATTTCCACGATGCTAGAATTGCCATCTCCGGAGAATTTCGTGGTCACATTTGATAGGGTGTCATAAACCAACAACTTTCCGTGGTCTATCATCGCGACTTCGTCGCACACATCGGATACTTCCGGGAGCAAGTGCGAACTCATGAAAATCAATCTGTTACGTTTCTTCAGCGACTTTACAATGTCCCTGACCTCGGACATACCCCTGGGATCAAGGCCCGTAGTCGGCTCGTCGAGGAGGAGTATGTCCGGTTCTGATAAAAGAGACGAAGCGATGTTGATTCTCTGCTTCATTCCCTTTGAGAACTTGCCGACCTTCTTATCCTTCCAATCCTCCATCTTTACTTCGGCAATTGCTTCTTCAATCCTTTTTTCGCGGACATCATGAGGGACCCCTCTAATCTCCGCGATCATCGAAAGAGCCTCTTTTGGCGTAAATGAAGGATAAATCTCGGGACTCTCAATCAATGAGCCGCAGTGCTCCAATGCCAACCTCTTGTTTTCATGAACAGATATTCCGTTAATGAGAGCTTTTCCCTGGCTGGGCCGGATCATATCGGTGAATAACTTCAGCGTCGTCGTTTTTCCCGCTCCGTTAGGGCCGAGAAAACCAACGCATTTTGAGCCCTCAATCTTAAGACTCAAATTCGAGAGGGCAACGAACTTTCCATAATTTTTCGTCAGATTTACAGCTTCCAAAGACGGCAATTTACAAAATCACTTTACATATCGGTATTGGGAATATTCCTGAAAAGATCAGAAGCGATTTCTTGACTCCTTAAGTGTGCATATAACCATGTATGAAATATCACATTAGGCTGGAAATCTGAATTGGGCAAAGGAAATTGCATTGATTTTTTCTTCTCAATGCCATCCGGATAATTTCATTGCAGCAACGACCTTGTTCACTGCAAGTACTAGCGCAGCACGTCTTAGATCGATTCTGTCTTTCTCCGCGAGATCTATGACTTCGTAGAAAGCATGAGTCATCTTCTGTTCGAGTCTCTTGTTTACTTCCTCCTCCGTCCAGTGATCTCGATTGAGATTTTGGACCCATTCAAAATACGATACTAGTACACCTCCAGAATTTGCGAGTATATCGGGCACAAGCGTGATCCCTCGTCGTTCAAGAATCTTGTCGGCCATAGGAGTGGTGGGCCCGTTTGCAGCCTCTATGACAATCTTCGCTTTGATCTTGCTCACATTATTTTCCGTTATCTGATTTTCAAGGGCGGCCGGGATAACCAGATCAGCTTCCGTTTCCAAGACCTCTTCGTTTGAAATTTGTTCAACATTCGG
>JAPCJU010000128.1 GCA_027886795.1 Nitrososphaerota archaeon
CCTGGATGGAAGAGTGTTTTGCCATCGCGACAAGGAATCGAAATGTTTTCGTAGATATTTCCGGCTGGCTCGCGAGATACTTTCCTCCCCTCTTGATAACCTACATGAACGGTCAGCTGAAAGAGAAGGTTCTGTTCGGGACAGATTATCCAATGATAAGGACTCCGAAATGGATGGATGATTTCGACATTTATTGCAGGCCAAAATTGAAAGAAGGAGTTGCCAAGAAAATTCTTTCTGACAACGCGAGGAGACTGCTGAAAATCTAGTTAGTTAATTTCGATTTCAGTACTTCGACATCTTCCTTCAGTTTCTTGGACTCTTCCGACAGTTTACGGAATTTGTCCTCTAGCTCTGAGATTTTCTCCGTTTGTTTGAGATTTTGCCCTAATGCAAAAATGGTCTCCCGAATTCTTCTGCGAGTCCTACCCTCCTGCTCCTTCGACAGCCACTCCTCAAGAGCGGGAAGTGCACCTTGGTCCCCCAGATCAAAGATCAAGGAAGCCGCGGCGTCCCTGACCGTCACGTCGGGGTCGGACTGTAGAGAAAGAAGCAACTCTAATGCTTCGGGCACGCCCTTTCCTGAATTTCCCACCGCTTGCACGGCGCCAATTTTGCCCCACAGCAACTTTCCATTTTTGAGATATTCTCGAGCCAGCGGGATCACGGTTGGAGATTTCATTTCCGCAAACCCCAGAAAAGCCCTGTATCGCACCTGATCGTTCACAGAATCTTGAGCTATCGCCGATTTCAGAGCGTCGTGAGCCTTTTCCGATTTCTTGAAAAATCCCAGCGATTCGGCTGCGAACGCCCTGACATAATACGAATAATCACTTCTCACATACTCGACGAGTGTATCCAAAGCCTCCTCCCTTTCCTCCTCCAGATCTGCAAAATATCTGAGACCCATCGCGACACCTCTCCTGACCCGATGATCTTTGTGGTCTTTCTTGGATAACAGAAAGTCAAGCGCCCTTCTGGTCCCCACCTTGCCCAGGTACTTCGCGGCTTCGAGTTGAACTCCCCAGAACTTGTCAGAATCTATGGATGAAGCGAGCTCCTCTACCACGCCATCCGTGCGGAACTCATTCCCCAGAGCCTCGGCCGCCCTAACACGTTCCATCGCGTTCTCATCGTGTTGGAGTTGATAGAGGTACATCTCTTTTGTCTTGTGAAACTTCAGTTTCTTCAAAATCCAGTTCTTCGGATCAATATTCACGTTCAAGGGTCTGGAAGGAAGTGAGAAATAAAACGAAGATTTCTTTTGGTGCATCTGGACGCTGCTTGATTTTTTAGTTCCATCCTTCAAAGCAAACTCGATTTGGATGGGGGTGGAAAATAGGGGAACACCATCTTCGCCCGCGTTCATCTGCTCGATTGTTATCTCGGCGGCTGAAGAGCCCTCGTCGAATGAAAAACTTGCTTCGTAATCCGGGAACCCAGGACTGTATAGCCAGTCTTCAAAATATTTCTCCAGATTAAGTCCGCTGGAGTCCTCCATCGATTTTCTGAAATCGCTTGTCTCTACGAGAGAAGCCTTGTGGGTTGCAACGTAGTGCCTGATGCCCTTCCAGAAAAGGGCGTCGCCAAGAATTCCCCTCAACCCATGAAGGACCCACGAACCTTTTTCGTAAGTGTGCGCGTCAAACAGCTCGTCCGGATGCCAGTACCTCTTCTCCACGATCTGTCTATGATATCTCTCCTTTACTTCCTCCTCGATCTTCTCAAAGTTCGTGTGCATCGCGTACTGAAAATCATCCTCGCCCTCGTCCTTTTCGCGGAAAAGTGCGTTGAAGTAGGTCGCGAAACCTTCGTTCAGCCAAGCATGGGACCAGTCTTTGCAGGTAATGAAATCTCCGAACCACTGGTGCGCTAGTTCATGGGAGACGAGGTTGTCGCTCTGAAAATCAAGATGCCCCCTTTCATCGTGAAGAGTTATTTCAGTCAATGTCGTCGCGCCGATGTTCTCCATTCCACCGACCATGAAATCTGAAACCACCGTCTGTGCGTATTTTGGGTATGGATATTTTTGCTCAGTTACGGTTGAAAAAAAGTCGAGCATCTTTGGGGTTTTTTCAAATGATCTCGCGATATCGTCTCTTCTATTAGCCGGGACGTAATATTCTATCGACACTCCCTGGTAGGCCAGCGACACCCTTTCGTAATCTCCGACGATCACTGAAATCAGGTAAGACGGAGTGGGGACCTCCTGAGAAAATTCCCATAATTTCTTGTTGCCGGTGTCTTTGACAGAAACTAGGCGTCCATTGGAGATGACTGTCATCTGTGGAGGAGCTTTAACCAGAATTTCCACCGTGAATTTCATGTTTGGATAATCGTAGCAAGGAAACCAGTACTTTGAATCCTCAGCCTGGCCCTGAGTGAACATGTGGACGAAGCGATCGGGGAATTTGCTGGTTGGCCCCCTGAAGTACACACCTCGTTTCGGTACAGCCTTGTACTGGATTTCAATTCTAGCATTCTCTCCGACCTGAATATCCTTTCCCAGACCCACTCGGATGGATTTTGGTTTGACCTCGAAATTTGCAGAGTCGCCGTCGACGTTTACTGATTGAATCTCCAAATCAGCAGCGTCCAGTTCCACCGATGAAATTTTCGAAGCAACCGGAGTTATCTTGTAGGTCACTTTTCCAGAGATGCTCTTTTCGCTAAAATCTGGTTCGATTTCTAGTTTCAAGTGACTAATCTGGAATGTGTGGTCCCGGCCGTATCTAGTGGGCTGACCTGGTAGCATGAAAGATCTTGGCAACTTCAGGAACAGGTCTCTTTTCGGAAATAATCCGATAATCAAGATTACGAACGGTTAAATTGAATTTTCAATACAGACATCCATCCTTTTTAGCAGCCGGAATCGATAATCATCAAATCCCTGCAAAACGCTCCTTTCATTCAACTAGAGTTGTACCAATCTGATGCAGATCGTTCTTGATTCCTCGATCACCAAAAATTATGAAGTTGGGAAGACAAGAGAATGGATTGTAACAAACGGTTTGGGGTCGTACGCCTCAAGTACCGTAATCGGTCTCAATACGAGGGGCTACCACGGCCTCTTGGTCGCCTCGCTTGATCCTCCTGTCCGGCGGACTCTATTTCTTTCAAAGCTCGAAGAGGAGGTGGAGGCGGGTGGTCGAAAGTTTCTCCTCGCCGTAAACAAGTATCCGGGCACAATCTATCCGCAGGGACAGCTACATTTAGAGCAATTCAGATTTGAAAGGTATCCCGTTTTTGTCTACAGGGTCGGTGGAGCTGTAGTCGAAAAATCGGTTTTCATGCCGTACGGCGACAATACAACGCTTGTCACCTACAAAGTGCTGGACAGCGATTCACCCGTCAAGATTACGATCTCCCCAATCATCAACCACAGGGATTTCCACGGGAGAACGCGCGAAGATCCAAGGTGGAATTTTACACAGTCCATGAATCCGAAGGGCGTAGAAATTAGGGCGTTTGCCGGGGCGACGACATTGTTCTTGCAATCTGACATTGCCTCTTACTCGCCGACCGGATTGTGGTACAAGAACTTTATTTATGAAACATCCGCACAAAGGGGGGAGCCCGAAAGCGAGGATCAGTATAATCCAGGCTTTTTTGTGGCAAAACTGGATCAGGGATATCAGGTGTCAATTCTGGCGTCGCTTCGTAACCAGCAGACTTTCTCCATCGAAGGGCTACGATACAGGGAAATGCAGCGGTTGGGAAAAATCATGGGCGGGTTGCCCCAGGGTGACTCGTTCTTTCTCGAGCTTGCTGATGCGGCCGATACGTTTTTGGTACGAAGGAAATCAACAGGAACGAAGACAATCGTCGCAGGTTATCATTGGTTCGGAGACTGGGGGAGGGATGCCATGATCAGCATTCCGGGCCTTACGCTTGTCACAAAGCGCGAGCATGAAGGAAAAGAGGTCATCAGGACTTTTCTGTCGTATCTACGAGAGGGATTGATTCCCAATACACTTCCCGACTCTTCAAGCCAGACCGATTATTCCTCAATCGATTCCTCTCTCTGGTTGATCAACGCAATGTATGCGATCTATTCAGAGACTGGTTCTCTAGATTTCGTTCGGGAGATTTTCCCAAAGCTTCAGGAGATAATCAACTCGTATGTTCAGGGAACCAAGTTTGGCATAAGGATGGATGAGGACGGTCTGATTCGCGGTGGTGATGACAGGACTGCGCTGACCTGGATGGATTCTTGGGTTGATGGAAAGCCGGTGACTCCGCGATTTGGAAAACCGGTAGAGGTATCTGCTCTTTGGTACAATGCGTTGCGGGCAATGGAACGCTTTGCCCGAGAGCTGACGTTAGAGTCGGATGAAGTCCGCTATCGAGAACTTGCTGAGAAAACGAAAGCGTCATTCAACGAAAAGTTTTGGGATCA
>JAPCJU010000129.1 GCA_027886795.1 Nitrososphaerota archaeon
GTTGACATCAGTACTTCTGCAGCTCTTCATGAATTGGCGGCTCCGGCACTTCTTGCCGTTCTCACGCCGCTCGTGGTAGGCTTCATACTTGGGCCACTCGCGCTCGGCGGCCTATTGATCGGCAGCGTTGTCTCAGGTGTATTTCTGGCGTTTCTCATGACAAACGGAGGAGCTGCATGGGACAATGCGAAGAAGTATATCGAGCTTGGAAACCTCGGTGGGAAGAAGAGCCCGGCCCACACGGCAGCTGTCATGGGGGACACGGTTGGAGATCCATTCAAGGATACCGCCGGCCCAGCGATCAATTCATTGATCAAAGTCATCAACACGATTTCTATAGTATTCGTGTCTGCGATTGTCGTCTTCGCGCTGATCGCATAGGCCCTTCCGAAAACACAAAAAAGCAAGCAAAAGAAAAAGTGTGCAGATGCGGAGGGGTGGCGGAGTGGTAACGCGTCCGCCTGCAGTTAGTCCTCGCAAATGATAAGGTAGGCAGTTAGCGGATTCTCGTAAGAATGACCAGACGCAGATAAGTGGGTTCGATTCCCACCCCCTCCTCTTACAACCTGCTCGAGATCGTCTAACGCGGAAAGAGGCCGAAACTGCGAACGATCATCTCAGCAGTACTATAGGTAGTATGAACGAAGAAAGTACTTTTTCTTATTAAAACAATGAGTTCTCGTATATTTGGACGACGGTGGAAGGCTCAGAAACTCCATCCTCATCGTTAATGACAAGAGTTATTTTCATTTAGCTTTTTGTGATTCTATGAAAGTGGGCTGATATTTTTCTCTCTGCCAGCTCGCGATGGATATTCCGACAAACATCGTGATCGCCCCAACTATTGAAAGCAAGCTGGGCAGGGTCGAACTCAAGACCGCGCCGATGAAGATCGAAGTTGCTGGCACGGCAAAAGCCATCGTTGTAATCTTGCCGACGCGACCAAGCCGCAATAATTTGTTCCACAAGAAATACTGCACTAGACCCATGAAGAAAATTATGTAGCCAAAGTCGACGAAGAAATTCAATGTCGGATTGATCTTAGGAAAAAAGAAAGATCCCACAACAAATGGAATCGATCCCAAAAGAAACTGCGTAGTCAGGATCGGCGCTGGATCTCTGTCTTTGAGTTTCCTGTAGTAGACGCTGTAGGCGGCCCAGAATATTGCGTTGAGTATAGTGAGGATCGCCCCCGCCAATAAAGAACCGTGACTCAACGTAATGGAGTACAGAATTACTCCGCTGAACCCAACTATCGCTCCCGCAACTTCTCGAAGTGAGACTTTTTCATTGATCGAGAAGTAAGCTATGGGAATAGAAAAGAGCGGCATCGTGTAACTTAGGACTGCCGAATCCCCAGGCGAAACATACTGGAGGCCGACTACCCACAATAACGTGCTCGCCGATGCAAAGACAGCCACCTTGAGCGCTTCTCTATCTGTCGGAATCTTGCGGCCGCCGACGAAGTAATAAATGAGTCCGACCACGATGTACCTCCCAGCCATCAGGACGAATGGAGATGCGTAATTCAGACCGTCTTTCGTGAATTGGTACTGCAGCGAGGCGATCACAACGTACGGCAGAAACCACTTTAGAATTGTCGCGTTGCTTGCCTGAATTTTCTTCCACCTCAATTTCCTCGAAGTTTCTAAGTAGATCGGGCAGTCAACTCGGTGCGTTTCAGATCGTTACTCGTTTTGAGCCGAGTGGATTGATTAGATTTCCATTACCTTTTTTTCGGAGACGAAGCGTCAAACGTCGCCATGCAAAACTGGCAGCCCTTGTACAAGAGATCGGTCGGTATGCTAATCCACTCGAACATCTGGATCCGAGTTCTGGGGATAGAGTCGACTTTACAACTAGAAACCTCTTTGTCGAGATCATGTAAAATTTTTGTTTCCGAATCTCCGACGTACCGCTTTCCAAAATATGGGGCATTGAGTCTTCGCGTCAAATCTATTTTCCGCTCTAAAAGTTCGTTTTTTCGCTGTGGATATTTAAAGCACAGACTGCTCCAAATCTAAATTCACGCTTAACTTAAATATCATTCGTGAAGGAACGCGCTTTGAAATCACAAATGGTGACGGGTTACTGCGTCAAATGTAAGAAGTCTCGCGAAATGAAAGGTGCAAAGCAAGTCAAATTGAAAAACGGACGTCCTGCTGTCTCTGGAACTTGTCCTGTCTGCGGAACTAAAATGTTCAGAATTGGCAAGATGCCTTAATGGCTTACTAGCCTTCCCTTCTTAGAAAAAACGAAAGGAGGAAAGAAAATCTTTCCTCCATTTTTTTTCTGTTCGCAAAACAACTTTCACGTCTCTTATTGTTCGTTTTTGCATAGCAAAGTTTTAAGACAATAAACGAACTAGAACGCTTGCAAAGCATAATGCAACCCCAGATGCCGCCTTCGAAGGCTGTTGGATTCAAGCCGCTGGCGGAGGAATGGAACTATTATTCAATTGACGATGGTTACGTTCTTGGAGTAAAATTAGTTCTAACTAAGGTTTTGAAAACTTCCCAGATTGATCCTTCCGGGGCGCCGATTTACATGATTCAGCATCAACCGGCGGTCCAGGTTCTTACTCAAGAAGAGTACAAGAGCATCACGAGCCGCAACGTGATCTCAAAGTAGTTAATCTATTTTTTAGGCGCTTTGCCTCCGTTTAGTCTCCCCGTCTCTTTCCCAATTTATTTATCCCTCACATTGAGGTTGGTATTCTTGTTTCGAGAATTGTTTGAAATTCTTTGATGTTAAAAAGTGGTGTCTACATGATCCGGTTCACAAACACTCTCGGCCACAAGTTGGAAGAATTTAAGCCACTTCATTACGGCGAAGTCAGGATGTACAACTGCGGCCCCACTGTTTGGAATTATCCTCACATTGGAAATTACAGGACGTTTCTCTTCGAAGATCTTTTAAGGCGTACTCTGGAGTACAGGGGATTCAAGATTACTCAGGTCATGAACCTGACTGATGTCGATGATAGAATAATCAAGATCTGCAAAGAAAATAACTACGACCTTAGTGAGTTCACAGAAACATATGTTAAGGCATTCTTTGAGGATCTGGATTTTCTCGGCGTGAAGAGGGCTGAGTACTATCCGAGGGCGACGGAAAATATTGTCGAAATGGTGACGATCATAGAGGGTCTGATGAAAAAGGGGATTGCGTACAGGAGCGAAGACGGATCGATTTACTACAGCATTGCAAAGTTTCCTCCCTATGGAAGGCTATCCGGAATAAAGAAGGACGAATTGAAAGTGGGGGCGCGGGTGAGACAAGACGATTACGGAAAAGATTCAGCCGAAGACTTTGCTCTTTGGAAAGCCTGGGACGAGCAGGACGGAAAAATCTACTGGGATACTTCGCTTGGCAGGGGAAGGCCGGGGTGGCACATCGAATGTTCTGCGATGGCTATGAAGTACCTCGGGGAAGAGTTCGACATTCACACTGGGGGAGTCGACAACATCTTCCCCCATCACGAAAATGAGATCGCGCAAACTGAGGGATTCACGGGGAAAAAGTTCGTGAACTACTGGCTCCACTCGGAACATCTCCTGATTAATGAGACGAAGATGGCAAAGCGGCTTGGAAATTTCATCACAGTAAGGGAAATCCAGGATCGTGGCGTTGAGGGAAATGTCCTTCGATTTTTGCTCCTCTCTGGTCATTATCGAGCGCAGCTAAATTTCACGGACAAATCACTCGAACAAGCAGCGTCCTCAGTGAAGCGAATCAACGAATTTGTCGCTCGCCTTAAAGAAAAACTCGCTTCTGGAGTCCGAAATGACGGCGCGATGGAGCTGGAATCAATTACGCTGGTCGAGGATACGAGGAAAAAATACGTCGATGCGCTTGAAAATGATCTCGAAACGCCCTTGGCACTTGCCGCCGTTTTCGAATTCATAACTCAGGGCAACAAGTTCCTCGATCTCGGAGCTTCAAGCTCGAACGCAATACGGATGATGTATGACTTTATGATTAGTGATTTCGATGGAATTTTTGGTGTTATTGACAAAACTGACGAGCTGGTTCTTTCTGAGCAACAGCTCGAATGGTTGAAGGAAAGAATCGCGGCCAGGGGTTCGAAGGACTGGCTAAAATCGGACGAGCTACGCAAGAAATTGCTAGAATCGGGCGTCGAGGTACAGGATACGTCTGAAGGTCAAAAGTGGAGGAGGGTCAAGACGCAGAGCTAGACTTGCCTTCCCGACTTGAATATTCCTCATTCTGCGACTCTACCTGAAGCGGAACATCAATGGTGACAACATTAGATTTCTTCCTTGTCAAATATTTCTCGACTACAACGACAGAGATCGCTGCATAAATTCCCCCTCCCACGAGGTCGATCAAATAATGTTGTCCCA
>JAPCJU010000013.1 GCA_027886795.1 Nitrososphaerota archaeon
AAACAAAAGGAGTGTGTCTGTAGCGTGCTGCAAGACGGAACGCTGTATCTTGTCCGACCTCCTTTCAGACCAGCAATGTGCTCGACCTGATATTTTGTTATCGACTGCTTAAAGTCTGGAGCTTTGGGAAAAAGCGCCATAATGTCGTCCACTGTCTTGCCAACTGCAAGGAGATACGTCGTCATAAGAAATCTGCCATAATGGGGAACGTTCTGGCCCTTCTCTAACAAGTTGAGCGCCTCCTTGACGCAAGGAGGAAAGTTTTCCGGGCTCACATTGATTACCGCGAAGGTGCTCCTCGGAGGAGGCGGGGCAATCTGAATCAACTTTTTGACTCTACTGTCTAGAGCGGGGGGAAGCTTTGGAATGTTTACCCCGTTTAGTCGTTGCATGATGAGGTCCCTTATCTCTTCTCTTATCAATCGAATGAGATCCTGTTGGGAGACGAACACTTTGCCATTTTGTACGATCCTGTTTACAAGCTTCCACTCCGGTTTGCGAAATTGGACGGCTCTCGTTACGTAATCTTCAACTGTGATCTTGAATTTTGGAAAGGTATTCTCAATGCTTCGTTCCAATCTTATTCCCAAAAAATTCTGGAAAATATCCTCTATCATCTTGTCATTCTTTTCCTGTTTCAGAAATGATTCAACCCGCAAAGCCTCTGCGAGTGCGTATCTGTTCATCAGATGATCCAATTTCGTAGATTTGACGAGCATCAGTGAAACAGGAAACGACATAATCTCGACCTCGCGACTCTGTCCCGTTTTGTCAGAAACTTTGCCAGGACTGATTGCCTCTGTGACTCGCTGCTCTGCCCGATCCAACACTTTATTGTAATCAGGATTCGTCAGATCAGTGATCGAAATTCCCTGAGCTCTTATGAAATCCCCGGCCTCAGGGAGGAATGTGTATTTCGCTAAATCGTCGCTGCCAAACTGCATTTTCTGACTATCTCGTTGCTGACTCAATTACGATGCCTTAACGTCGTACATCAACGTTAGGGTTGCTCACTTAAGCGGCGCTCAGGTTATCCAGGCCGATGTTCCTTCTGAATAAACTTCTTTCTTGAAAAGTGCGGGCTCTTTCTTGTACCTCTCCACCGCCTCTCTCAACGCCGAGAAGCCCTCAGATCTTCTCGATGATGCAACCAAAACCATGACGACCGGCTCTCCTGGCGAGAAACGCCCGACACCGTGAACTATCAAAATGTTTGTTAGGCCATATTTTTTCTTCGTGTCACTTGCTATCTTGTTGAGAACATTATCGGCATGTTTTTCGTACGATTCTATTATCAGAGATCTGATTTTCTTTTTTCCATCCGCGCTTTCTAATCTTGCAACCCCAAGAAAGCTCGTGACAGATCCGGTGTTATTACTGAGCTCATCCAGAAAGCTAGAGTAAATTTTGCCGAAGTTCAATTTTCTCTTTGGAAAAACACCAGATGAAATTCCAAGAATTCCCTTTTTCACGAGAAGCTATTCTCCAAATAACAATTGATCGCTACGGCTTACTTTTCGAGATGAAAACGGCGTGAGGAAGTTCCTTTAGGACGAGATCCATTCCAACCTTGGCCGCGTCGGGCGATCCGGGCAAGCAATAAACCAATTTGGAATCAATTGTCCCAGCGATAGCTCTAGTCATCAGCGCGGCAGATCCGATCGAATCATAACTCAATTGCCTAAAGATCTCCCCAAATCCATCCAGTCTTTTGTCTATCAATGGTAAGACAGCTTCAATCGTGACGTCCCTTGGTGAAAGTCCTGTGCCGCCGAGAAATATTGTCGCGTCGCAATCGTTTTCATACAATGATTTGAAAAGTGACAATCTGACCATGGGCTTGCTGTCATCAATTATCTGGTGCGAGAAAGCATGACCTGCTTTTTGGCAAAGATCCTTGGCAATCTCCCCGGAATCGTCATCTAAGTTCGGATCTCGATATCTGCTAGAGCTCACCGTGAAAAGAGCAATTTTCAACTTTTTTGGAGAATCGTGTCTGTGAGACGTTACAGCGGCCGATTTTTCTCCGCCATCATGTTTTGACTCCAAATTCAACTTCGACCCTTGGTTTTCTTCACGACATGGATATTTTCAATTCGCGCATCCGGATATTGGCCGTTGGAGTCTTTCTCATATTTTTTCACAACGTCCCAAATATTGAGCAGCGCGCAGGTAACGGAATTCAGGGCCTCCATTTCAACTCCAGTTTTGCTCTCTGCGAGTACATCGATCCGTGCCGTAATCGAATCGGCATTCTTGGAGAATTTCACGTTTACAGCTTGAATAGGGATCTGATGGCAGAGCATTAATGTGGAAGGGGTTGACTTGACCGCCTGGATCGCACCGACTGATGCTATTTGCAAAGGATCGCCCTTTTCGATTTTGCCTTCTTCAATCAACTCAATTGTCGACCTTCTCAAAATTATTGTGCCCTCGGCAATCGCCTGCCTCCTAACAGAACCTTTTTGTGAAATATCGACCATTTTAGGAAAGTTTTCTTTCATTTCTACAGACATTCGCTGAATGGTTTGTTCGCTGAATAATTATGTTTGCCCTTAAAAATCACAGGAAAACGATTATACTCAACGCCCTTACTTGGATCATTAGAAATGGCTCTGGTAAAGATTCGTTACTTTGGAATCTTGAGGGAAATCTCCCGTAAGAAAGAAGAGGATATTGAAATCGATAACTCTTCAACGGCGCTAGACCTAATTGAAATCATTTCATCCAAAAATGGTCCGAAGTTCAGAAACTTTGTTTTTGAAAAAAATGGTAAGCTGAATGAGGGATTAGCGTTCGCAGTGAACGGGTACTCGATCGATAGATCTAAATTATCGAAAACCAAGTGTTACAACATTACAGAATTTGTGATACTGCCGCCCATTAGCGGCGGTCGAATGAAGCATTGACTGGTTCGGCATTGCTTATGGTTGCTGCGGAATTTATTCCGTGAACGTTTTTTTACCCGAAATTTCAGGAAAAAGATCGTTAGCAAATTGAGTAGCGCTCTGAAAGCCCAGAAGGGCGACACAGTGTCTCTGCATTATGTCGGAAAGTACGTCGGTGGACAGGTTTTCGATACTTCGATAGAGTCCGAAGCAAGAAAACACGGCATGTATACTCCTGCGAGGGATTACAAACCGCTGCAAGTGAATTTGGGAGCGGGACAGGTCATTCTTGGATTTGAAGAAGCCATCCTTGGGATGGCAATCAATGAAGAAAAGGAAGTAACAATCCCTCCGGAAAAGGCGTATGGAAAAACAGGAAGACACCCGATGGCCGGGAAAACTCTCGTATTCAAGCTCAAGGTCACCAACATAAAGCGGAAGTAATGCCCTAAACACTTCCTCGTTGCCGAAGTGGTTTTTTTGGGGGAGAGATTACGAGTAAATGGTTTGGCTCTGTTCCCGAAGGAACTGCTGCAAGTAGTATGGACCTCCCGCTCCTTTTCCGCTTGACCCGCTGCGTTTCCATCCTACAAAGGACTGATTTCCAACCATCGCTCCTGTCGTTGACCCAGATACCCTATTAGCGTAGACCACTCCCGCTTCGACCCGCTGGAAATACTCGTCGATTTCTTTTCGGTCGTTTGAAAATATTCCAGAAGTAAGCCCATAGTCAACTGCATTCACCCTCTCGATCGCCTCGTTAAGATTCGAGTAAGTTTCGACAGTTAGAATGGGGACGAAAAGTTCCGTCTTTACGAGATGGTTGTTCTTCGGAATGTCAACAATTATGGTCGGCTCTACAAAATAACCCCTTGACATTCCATCGTTCTTGAGGACTCTTCCACCATAGGCGATTTTTGCACTTTTTCGTGCTTCCTCAATGTAACTCTGATAATTCTTGTATGCGGCTTCGTTAATCAAAGGCCCCATGAACACCTCCTTCTTAGTCGGGTCGCCTATTTTTAGCTCCGCAGTTTTCAATATCAGGTTGTCAACGAACTCGTCTTTGATCTTCTCGTTGACGTAAACCCTGGAGCATGCACTGCATTTTTGACCGCCGAAACCAAACGAACCTCGCATCACACCCTCAACCGCCTTATCGATGTCTGACTTCTCCGATACAACCGTCGCGTTCTTCCCGCCCATCTCAGCGATGAAGGGTCTGGGAGAAGCTTTTTCGAATTCTGCAAGGGACTTCGATCCGACATCCCACGAACCGGTGAACACAACTCCCTGAATTTCACGATTTTCAATCAACTCGGAACCAACCGTTGATCCGGGGCCTGTCACAAAATTGATCACGCCTTCCGGCACTCCGGCGCTTTCCAAAATCCTGACCAATTCGTAGGAGAGTAGAGGCGTGTCCGAAGCAGGTTTTAGGACAATCGTATTGCCGCAGATGCTTGCTCCCGAGCTCATTCCAGTAGCTATCGCGAATGGAAAGTTGAAGGGAGCGATAACACTCCACACTCCATAAGGCCGCATAACTGATTTCGTTCCCTCGCTTGAAAGAGTGTGCCCCATTTCCGTTTCAAACCCCTTGTTGATTTCGAGTTGTTCCGAATAGTACCTCATGAAATCGATGCCCTCGTCGACGTCAGCCATAGCCTCAAATCTGTTCTTCCCATTCTCGAAGGTCATCTCTGCAGCAAGTTTGAATTTTAACTGCGAGGCAATGTCTCCGGCTAGCCGGTATATCCTCACCCTTTCACTGTAGGACGTCAGTGACCATTTTTCGAAGGCTCTTTTCGCAGAATCTATCGCCTCCTTTGCATGTCCTCTGTTGCCTTTCTGAAATCGTCCAACCACCAGATAGATGTCAGATGGGGAGGTGTCGTCAAAGGTACCATCGGCAGAGTTGATTTCCTTGCCACCAATTATCATTGGATATGTTTTTCCCAACTCTTTCCTGAATTTCTCGACGGCGTTTTCGTAAGAAGAATGAAACTCGTTCTCACGTCCCGAAGCTTTGAATTTTGCAAACGTGTTTTCGTTTTGGAACAATTTCTTCACTTTGGTTGTTTAGTGTTAATGAGAGGAGCTGACTATCAAATAAGTTTTGAACGAAGAGTCGTGAACTATCTATGGGAGAACTCTTTTTACAACACTTATGATTATTTTTATCATTCAGGGAAACGGCGAACAGCGATATGGAAACAACTCAGGTGAAAGGTAATGAATTGGAACAAGGAAAATGGGCCGGTGACGGTTATTGGGTTAGCAACTACAACTTTGACGAGGACGTTATTTCGAAACTTCATTTTCCGAAGGAGGTCATTTTTCATGATGTCACACTTAGAGATGGGGAGCAGACGCCTGGTGTCGTTCTTAGAAAGAACGAAAAAATTGAGATCGCCCGAAAACTGGACGAGGTGCGAATTCACAGAATCGAAGCTGGTATGCCGGTCGTTTCCCAAGACGATTTTGACGCCGTGAAGGAGATAGCTCACCTCGGCCTCGATGCCAAGGTTGTGGCGTTCTCTCGGCTGGTGAAAGAGGATATTGAGACTGCGCTACGCTGCGATGTAGAAGGAATAATCTGCGAGGGCCCAGTCGGAGTTCCGAAGCTAAAACAGTTCAATTGGTCAAACGAGCAAGTCATCGACAGGGCGGTAGATGCAATAGACTTCGCCAAAAAGCACGGGCTGTGGACTGCTTTTTTCGGGGTTGATGGTTCACGATCCGATTTTTCTTTCTACAAAGAATTGCTTCAAGAGGTTTCGGAAAAGTGTCATCCTGATTCTTTCGTTGTTGTTGATACATTTGGTTGCGCCTCTCCAGAAGGGTTCGGCAAGCTCGTTTCAGAAGTGCGAGCTTCCGTGAAGGAACCGCTTGAAGTCCATACCCACAACGATTTTGGTTTGGGGATTGCTACAGCTCTTGCAGGAATCCAAAATGGTGCGTCTGTCGTTCATACTTCGGTCAATGGAATTGGCGAAAGATCAGGCAATGCAAGTTTTGAAGAAATGGCAGTGTCACTAAGATTTCTATACGGCCAGCCCGTAAGATTTGACTTTTCTAAATTCAAGGAGTTATCCAATCTTGTTCAGAGAGACTCGAAAGTTCCTCTTGCACCGAACAAGCCGGTTGTTGGAGATCGTGTTTTCACGAGAGAGGCCGGGATATCTATCGCGGGCTGGATGAAGTACAATCTCGGGTCAGAATCGTACCTGCCGGAGCTTGTTGGAAATAAGCACGGAGTGTTCGTTGGAAAGAAATCCGGGACTCATTCCATCGAATGGAAAATGAAGGAGCTCGGTATTCATGCAACGGACGATCAGATAATCAAGATCCTAGCGGAGGTCAAGAAAAGATCTGAGGAGAAGAAATCAAACATCGAAGATGACGAGTTCAGATCGATCGTGAAGTCCGTTGTATCGGACTAAGCTGCTTCTAGCTTTCCTTGGAGACAATCGAAAAGGTTCTTGATTATTTTTTCGGCTTGACCGCTGAGCAGCCGCTGGCCTACTGAGGCGATTCTCCCTCCTATCTTTGCGTCCGCCGACCATTTCATCGAAGTGCCGCCTCCTTCAACGTCCGCAAGATCCATAATAGTTTCCATGTCGACAGTGCTACCTATGCCGGTTCCGTGTGCAGTTAATTTAGCGTGAGTGGGAGGAGTTTTTTCAACGGTCGTGAAATGTAAATTGAAATCACCCTTGATGAAAGAAACTCCAGCCTTTATGATCGCGATAAAATCGTCTGGAGATTTTACGTCCAACTTTTGAAGATCGGGCATGCATTGGGAAATCTGGTTTGGATCCAAAATCACGGAGAAGACGGTTTCTTTGGGTGCCTTCACATTAAATGTTCCTTCAAAATGCAAATGATTTTCCAATCTCCTTTTTCTAGCGAACCTGGTTGAGTTTCGAAATCTTTTCTCTAATCAATTTATGTATATGTTGCGGGTTCTGATGCGAATCGGTAATTTGCAGACCGAAGGGAGCTAGCGCGTCTTCAACTGCATTCGAGATTGCCCCTAGCGGAGTACCGCCACCTTCACCAACCCCTCGAATTCCTTTTGGAGCAAACAACGAGGGTATTTCCAAGTGTCCCGTGATCAGATGCGGTATTTCAACTGCTGATGGGACAAGATAATCGATGAAGGTATTGCTGTTTAGCTGACCATTTTCATCGTAATTAAACTCCTCAAACATCGCGGCTCCGATCCCATGTGCTGCGGCCCCGTGCACCTGTCCCTCCACAATCATCGGATTGATCTGAGTACCACAATCGTCTACAATTACGTACCTCAAGATCTTGAACTTGCCGGACTCTGGATCAAGTTCGATTGCTGCTATGTGAGTCTGGTAGGAGTAAGTGAGTGTTTGATTCAGCCTCCACTTTTCATCCGGCAAGGTGAAATTTGGCCTCCAGAAGTTTAATGCAACCAGACCCGGCTCCATTCCTTCGGGAAGAAGCACATTGTTGACCCAAGCAACATTCGCTATCTGCCAGATTGGCATCTTTTTCCCGGTCTGCTTGTCAACCACATTTCCTTCACTGAAGCTGATATTTTCAGGGAGGGTCTTCATCAGGTGGGCGGCAATCATTGCGACCTTCTCTTTCAGTTTCTTCGTAGCTCCGAGCAGGGCTCCCGTCCCCATGACTGCGGACCTGCTTGCATAAGATCCCGACTGATGAGAGTATGGATTTATCGCTGAATCAAATCCGCTAAGGACGGTAATCTGATCTGGGTTTATCCCAAACTCGTCAGCGACTATTTGCGCTGCAAACGTTTCATGACCCTGGCCCTGAGGCACGGTTCCGAGTCCGACCTGGAACTGCCCTAAACCATCGATGCTCACTCGCGCGGCTTCGGAGTTTCCGGAAAATGGGTTGTCATCTGTGATAATCTTCACTTGACCGAAATTATTTGTCCCTGAATCGACGGCCGTAGCAATACCAATGCCGATAAGTTTTCCAGACTTTCTCGCGCGGGCCTGTTCCTCCCTCAGGCCATCGTAATCGATCAATTTCATGGCTTTTCGAAGTGACTCAGAATAATCTCCGCCGTCATAGATACCCCCGCTCGGAGTCACGTAAGGCATTTCATCTGATCTAACGTAATTCTTGAGTCTGACATCGGCCGGATCCAATCCCAGCTCCTTTGCTATGATGTCAACGGTTCTCTCGATCATCCAGAGGTGTTGCATCCGTGAATAGCCCCTGTTGGGACCGACAGGGGCCTTGTTAGTCATGACCTGGAAAAAATCGACCTTGAGATTCGGAAAGTGATAAACGCCCGGCGATACCTGCGCCCATATGGTTGCGCCCGCGGGCTCGTATCTGGTGTAAGCGCCGCAGTCGTCAAAAGCAGAAACTTTGAACCCAAGGATAGTTCCGTCTTTCTTCACCGGGACTTCCACGTCGAAACTTCTTTCATTTCCGTGATTTGCAAACATGTGCTCCCGCCGATCTTCAGTCCACTTTACGGGACGCTTGGCTTTCATCGATAGAAGACAAATTAGGGCAATGTATGGATAGCTTATGATCTTCGTGCCGAAACCACCGCCGATGTCCCCGGTGATCATCCGAATCTTGTTTGATGGAAACTTTAGCCCGAAGGAAAGCCAAGGGATGCAAAACATTGGCATCTGGTTGTTGCAATAAATGTTGAGAAACCCGGTGGCACGATCGTAATTCACGACGACGCCATTATTTTCGATGGGGGTGGAGCTGAACCTGTGAAAGTGAAGCTTTGCATTTACGACTCGGTCGGCCTTTCTTATTGCGTCTTCAATATCCCCATAATCCCATTTTCCATGGAAGACCAGATTGGAGCCGACTTGTTCATGGACTAGAGGGGCGTCTTTCTCGAGAGCCTTCCGGGCATCGAGCACATGTTCCTCCGGTTCATAATCAACCTCGATGAGCTCCATGGCATCTTCAGCCTCGGCTCTCGTTTCCGCTACAACAGCCGCAACGGGTTCTCCGACGAAATGAACCTTGTCTACCGCGAGACAGTAGTCCTTGACTTTGTTGGCGGGGGCGGATGATATCTGGAGAAACGGATCTGTAAGTTTTGAGACGTCCGATCCCGTAAGGGTGCAAATAACTCCAGGGGCTTTTTCCGCCCTTGAGACATCAACGCGTTTGATCTTTGCGCTGGCGTATGGACTACGAAGGATGCTGGCAAAAGCTAGCCCCGGAAGTTTCACATCGTCTACAAACTTTCCGAGACCGGTTATTAGACGGGGGTCTTCCTTCCGCTTCAGCGGCTGGCCGACCCACTGAACTTCTGATTCCTTGACCAGTTCCATGACTGTGGCCAAGGTTTAGGCCGCCTTCCGATTACATTGATCGGGCGCTCTTCCCGCCCTCAGACTGCATTTTCTTTGCTGCAGCTTTGATAGATTTTACAATGTTGACATAGCCAGTGCACCTGCACAAGTTCCCCTCGATTCCCCTTCTGATTTCGTCTTCCGTAGGGTCCGGATTTCTCTGAAGGAGAAACAGTCCTGAAATCAACATTCCAGGCGTGCAGTAGCCACATTGAAGACCGTGGTTTTCCCAGAAGGCTTCTTGGATTGGATGCAATTTATCGCCGTCAGCAAGTCCCTCTACAGTTGTGATATCGGCTCCTTGAGCCTGGATCGCGAGTACCATGCACGACTTAACTGATTTGCCGTTCATGAAAATGGTACAGGCGCCGCAGTGACCTGTGTCGCAACCAATGTGAGTTCCCGTCAGATTGAGCTCGTCCCTGATAAAATGCACGAAAAGAGTTCGTGGTTCAGCCAAACCAGAATACTCTTTTCCGTTGATCTTGCAGGTGACGCGAATCATGTCCGACTTTGTAGCAGATTTCATCATAATCTCATTCCATCCTACATTACTCTGCTCATTGCGAGCTTTACCGTCCTTCTCGTGAACACTTTGATCATCTCCATTCGGTACTCCTTGCTCCCGTGCATATCAGATGGGGGATCGGCGCCTTCATTTGCTATTTCGGCCGCATCTGCAATATTCTTGTCGTCCAAGGTCTTTCCCTTCAGATACTCCTCTGCCGACTTCGCGCGAAGCGGTGTAGCACTGACCGCACCTAATGCGATTCTAATGTCCTTGCATACATTTCCATCGCCCATCGTCAAAACAACTCCGGTTCCAACGATGGCGAAATCACCCTCTCTCCGGCTGTGTTTTATGTACCCAGACCCGGATCGTGGAGGCAAGTACGGTAGTCTAATCTCGGATAGAACTTCGTCGTGACCGACGGCTGTCTGGAATAGATCAACGAAAAACTCCGTTGCAGGCACTATCCTCTGACCTTTGCCACTACGGATCACAAAGTGCGCATTTACAGCAGATAGGGCCGTCGGAAGATCTGCCGCCGGATCTGCGTGGCATGAACTTCCCCCAATCGTTCCCACGTTACGAATTTGTTGATCCCCTATCTTGCTAGCAGCATCGGTTAGCAGTGTAAATTTTTTCTTGATCGTCTGGTTGTGTTCTATGATATCATGAATTGTCAAAGCGCCGATTCCAAGGTAGTCCTTGTCCTCCCTGACGTATGACATCTCCTGAAGCTTCGAAATGTCGACCAACGCAGATGGCGCTGCCAATCTTAATTTCATCAAGGCAAGCAGACTCTGACCACCGGCGAGGACTTTGGAATCCTCATTGTCATGGAGCAATTGAATCGCCTCGTTTATGGAGGTCGGTGAATAATAATCAAATTTCTTCGGAGTCATTAAACAACGGTTTGAGTCGGAGTCTCTACAGAATATTTCAACGTATCGCAATAGTTTCGAAACAAAATATCTCTACGATACAAAAAAAATTCGAAATATTGTCAAGTGAAGGAATAGGTTTTGATGAGCGATCCGACCTAAGATTTCAGTCTAAATTACTCCAAACACATTACCAGAGATAGAGTGAGATCTTTTCAGAAAATCGATTCAAATCCAGGATTAACTTCTATTGAGAATATCTCTCTGTGATATTGTCATTTCTGCGATACTTCAAGTCTGGTTGTGGAATCCGGAAAAGGTTAAATGCTAATTTGCAACAACTAATTTCAAAGGTTTGACTGATTACCAATTGAACTTTGCACTTGGTGGTTATAGTGAGTCAAGAGAAAGGAATCGTAAAGTACTTAGTAAAATTAAGATTTGACGTAGAAGGAGTAGTTGAAAAAGCAGATCTAATAGGCGCAATCTTTGGACAGACAGAAGGCCTGTTTGGGCCTGAGATGAACCTACAGGAACTGCAAAAGACGTGGAAAGTTGGTCGCATAGAGATCAATCTGCAATCGAGCAACGGCAAGACTTCGGGGGAGGTTTTGATCCCCATGAGTACAGACGTTTCGACTGCAGCCTTGATTGCAGCAGCCGTGGAAAACGTGGACAAGGTCGGTCCTTGCGCAGCTAGATTTCAGTTAGCTGGAATCACAGATGTACGTGCCGACCGGCGAAAAGTCATCGTTGATCGCGCAAAGACCATAATGAAAGACTGGGCTTCGAAGACTGCGAGCGAGGGGGAAGAGTCTCTCAAGGACATTGTTGATTCGGCGAAGAAAGCCCGACTCATCACATTTGGAAAGGAAGGCCTTCCTGCAGGACCAGCCGTGGCTTCATCTGACACCGTGATAGTCGTAGAAGGCAGGGCCGACATCATTAACCTCCTGCGAGCCGGAATTGAAAATACAATAGCAGTTGAAGGGACGAGTGTTCCCGAGACTGTAAAGGATCTTGCGCGGAAGGGAAGAAATCTCTACGCGTTTCTGGATGGAGATCGAGGGGGAGATTTGATTCTTAAGGAATTGAGTCAGGTCGCCCGCATTGATAGAGTCTTCAGAGCGCCTAGGGGCCGAGAGGTAGAAGAGCTTACTCCCGTTGAGATCTTAGACATTCTCCGTGAACGGCCGCAACCCGAACGGGGTGAAGACAACGGCGAGGAGCGAGATGAAGGAAGAGATCGAGGTAGGGATCGTCCTCGTTACGATCGTGGCGGAGGAGGCCGATATCCGCGAAGGGACAGAGATCGTGGTAGAGGTCCGAGAGATAGACAGGAGTACCAATATGAAGAGAGACCGCCTGAGCGCGAGCCAATCGAGCAACCACAGTTGCCTCCCGCGCCTCCGTTGAATCCGGAAGCTGCCGAGAAAGTGAAAACTGAATACGCGACGATAAACGGCACCCTTGAGGCAAAGGTCTTCGACTCGACTTGGACCGAAGTGACGAAGATGCCAGTTAATGAGCTGGTGACAAAAATAGGTGAAACTGCCGGCGCAAAGCATCTTGTTTTCGACGGCATTGTAACCCAGCGGCTCATTGATGCAGCCTCCAAAGTGGGGATCGAGTCGATCGTGGGTCACAGAGCCGGTGAAATCCAGAATAAACCTGAAACGATTTCCGTTTACAGTTTCAAAGATCTTGGGTTGGAATAGAAAGCTCGCACTTTGATCATTCACAGGCTCGACACGAGGCATGACCTCGTGACTGTAACTCCCGAGCAGCCTGATGATTTATGGACGCTTAGAAGGGTCATAACAAAAGGAGACCTTGTCGCTGGAGAAACTTCCAGGGTTTACAAAGACCTGGGGGAGTACTCGCGGCCCGACAAGGAAAGAATCAAGGTAACCGTAACGGTTGAGGTAGAAGCAATCCAGCTCGACAGTACTTTCTCTCGATTGAAAGTTTCCGGAAAGATTGTCGACGTGTCAAACGAGCTCCTTAGCAAGGGATCTTTCCACTCCCTAACATTATCGGAAGGTCATCGAGTTTCTGTAAGAAAGCCATCTGGATTCACGGGCGTCCAGTTAAGGCTCATTGAAGGCGCCGGAGCTCCTAGGGACAATTATGTTGTTATCGCGCTGGACCGGAGAGAAGCGGGGATAGGCGTGATCAAGGGAACTCATCTTCAAATCTTGCCGACGATTGAATCAGGAATTACGGGAAAGATGTACCAAGATTCCAAGAAAGGCGGGACAAATTATTTTGAGAAGATTGCAGATGCCATGTCTGTCGTATATCCTCAAAATTCAAAAATCTTCGTTCTCGGTCCCGGGACGACAAAAGACGCGTTCGTAAACTATCTTGTTCGAGAAAGAAAGGAGTTTGCAGAGGTCAGGTCAATCGAGGGCTCCGATGTTGCGGGGGAGGACGGAGTTTATGTGGCGCTTCGAAACCCAAACCTCCAAGTTGCCCTCTCCGAAAGCAGACTCGCCAAGGTCTCCAAACTATTGGCGGAGGTAATGCGCCGAATTTCTTTGGGCGACTCGCGCGTCTCACTTGCATTCAAAGAAAGTTACAAGGCCGCAAAGCAAGGAGCCGTCGAATCGCTGATACTCGCGGACAAAATCTTTTC
>JAPCJU010000130.1 GCA_027886795.1 Nitrososphaerota archaeon
CCAAATCAAACGCATGGAAATGGAGCTCGAAAAAGTATCATAATACGATCAAAGAAATCGTGACTTACAGCTTGAACGGAGTTAGAGTTTAGATGTCTTCAGAAGACTACATTGAAGATGATCCCCAATGGTACAAAGACGCTGTGATTTACGAGGTTCATGTCAAGGCGTATTGTGACACTGCTGGCGATGGCATCGGGGATTTTAAGGGACTCACTTCAAAACTTGATTACATAAAAGAGCTGGGCGTCACGACACTTTGGCTGCTCCCGTTTTATCCATCGCCATTGAAGGACGATGGATACGATATTTCAGATCATTTTGAAGTGCACCCGCTTTATGGGACGCTCGCAGACTTTAAGGAATTCATGCGGGAGGCGCACAAGCGAGGTCTTAGGGTCATTACTGAGCTAGTTTTGAACCACACTTCAGACCAGCATCCTTGGTTCAAAAAGTCTCGAACCGCGGTAGACGATGCAAAGTGGAGAGATTTTTACGTTTGGAGCAAATCTCCCGACAAATATCGAGAAGCGAGGATCATCTTCAAGGATTTCGAATCCTCAAACTGGGCGTGGGACAATGTTGCAAAGGCATACTACTGGCATCGCTTTTACTCACACCAGCCTGACCTGAATTTTGACAATGATTTCACCCAGAAAACGATGCTAAGCGTGGTCGCGTACTGGATGAAATTGGGAGTTGACGGACTACGACTAGACGCCGTCCCTTACCTCTATGAGCGGGAAGGAACAAACTGCGAAAATCTACCCGAAACGCACGAATTTCTGAAGAAGCTTAGGGCGTTCATAGATTCAAGCTTCAAAGATCGCATGCTACTTGCAGAAGCAAATCAGTGGCCCGCTGACGCCGCACAATATTTTGGAAATGGCGACGAATGCAACATGGCCTATCACTTCCCTTTGATGCCTAGGATGTTCATGGCAATTCAGATGGAAGACCGTTTTCCAATCATCGACATACTCCAGCAAACCCCTCCAATACCTGAATCAAGCCAGTGGGCGCTATTTCTCAGAAATCACGATGAACTTACACTGGAGATGGTCACCGATGAAGAAAGAGACTACATGTACAGAGTTTACGCGAGAGACAAGCAGGCAAGACTCAACCTCGGAATAAGAAGAAGGCTTGCACCCCTTCTTGGAAATGATCGACGGAAAATAGAACTGATGAACATTCTTCTTTTCACTCTGCCCGGGACTCCAGTCATCTACTACGGGGACGAAATCGGAATGGGGGACAATTTTTACTTGGGAGATCGAAATGGCGTCCGCACACCCATGCAGTGGAGTGCCGATCTCAACGCCGGTTTCTCTAAGACAAATCCGCAAAAGTTGTATCTGCCCGTAATCATCGAACCACTATATCACTATGAAGCGATCAACGTGGAGAATCAACAAAACGACCCAGCATCGCTCTTTTGGTGGATGAAAAGGATCATCGCTATCAGAAAAAACTTCAAGGCATTCAGTAGGGGGTCAATAGAGTTTCTTTATCCCAACAACACGAAGATACTGGCCTTCACGAGAAAGTTTGGTGACGAAACCTTGCTCGTTACTGCGAACTTGTCGGGAAGAACCCAGGCAGCCGAGTTTGACCTATCGCAGTTTGGGGGATGCCGACCAACTGATGTTTTTGGGGGATCGCCATTTCCGGAAATAGGTAAGACTGCGTACAGGCTCACCTTCACGCCCCACGGGTATTACGTTTTCAACATAAAGTACGAAAGACAAGTTGATGAAATCGCAGAACCGGTAGAGATTCCAAGACTTGAAGCAAGAAAGAAGCTTCAAGAAATATTCGCTGGAAGAACCAAGGATAAACTGGAATCGGAGATTCTGCCGAATTTTCTTAGAGCAAATCGCTGGTTTGGCAGGAAAGGTAGGACGATCGAACAAATCAGAATTCGAGATGTAATCACGCTAGCCGAAGAAGCACCGGGAAAGGTGGCTCACTTCATCGTCCTCTCAGATATCTATTACACAGAGGGTTTGCCCGAATCCTACATTTTGCCGATGGCATATTCGAGTGTCGACATTAGTGAACAACTCAAAGAACGCAACCCAAGCTCGATTCTTGCAACTGTTAGTGTGGACAAGAATACTCCAGGAGTCTTGTTTGACGCGGTCTACGACGAATCGTTTAGGGCAAAATTGCTCGACCTGATAATTAATGGTAGAGAAACTAAGGGAATGCAGAGCGAGATCTCCGGATCACCTATTGAAAGGGATACTGCGGAAGATATCTCCAAGCTAAAATCTTCTACCTCGGGAGCTGATCAAAGTAATACATCGCTGATTTATGGTGATAAGTTTATTCTGAAGTTGCTCCGCCGGATTGAAGAAGGGGTAAATCCTGAAGTCGAAATCTCATCAGTTTTGAAGAAGAATAATTTTGAATTCGTGCCGAAGCTGATTGGATCACTCTCTTACAGAGCTCCCGCCGCTGATTCTGCGACCGTAGGGATACTGGAACAATTCGTGAGAAATGAGGGGGATGCCTGGAGTCTATTTCAGGGCCAGTTCGATAAATTTTTGGAAGCCGTGTTTTCAAAACGGTTGATCCCTACGGTCCAATTTCCGCAGTCGGTGCTGGAAATTTCGGAAATGACTTTTCCTGAACCTCTTTTGGAGACAATTGGACAGCCATTCGAAGGATGGGTTGCCCTGCTTGGGAGGAGAACTGGAGAATTTCACCTTGCGCTTTTGCGCGAGGTTGATGATCCGAATTTCACTCCCGAGCCCTTTGGGTATCTAGAGCAAGTTGCAGTGGCTCAATCAATGACGAGTTATTCGAATCGGATCTTTCAGCTTAGCAAGAACGCGACAGGGTTACCTGATGGCGTGAAAAAAGAACTTGATTTGGTACTTTCGTACCAGATTGAAATTGCGGGTAGGCTCGCAGAGCTCAAACATGTAAAGTTGGATTCGGTAAGATCTAGAATTCACGGTGACTACCATTTGGGCCAGGTACTTTTTACGGGAAAGAATTTCATCATCATCGACTTTGAAGGAGAACCCGCGAGGTCACTGAGTGATCGAAGACTGAAGAGATCTCCGATTAAAGATGTTGCTGGAATGATCCGGTCGTTCCACTATGCCGCCTTTTCCGTACTCCTGAAGAAAAATAACATTTCCAAAGACGATCGAGAACTTTATGTTAAAGCGGCCGAAGTCTGGTACAAGACCGTAAGCGGATTGTTTCTCAGATCTTATCTCAATACTGTCGCAAACAGCCCCATACTGCCTTCGGACAAGAAAGCTTTGTCTGTACTGCTTAACGCGTATCTGCTCGAAAAATCCGTTTACGAACTGGGTTACGAGCTAAATAATCGTCCACAGTGGGTCGCGATTCCGCTGAAAGGAATTGAGGATTTGATTGGAATAAAGATGGATGTCATTTCTGCCCCGAAGAACATTCCCGCTCAGTGATACTCTATTCCAGAAATTATTGATAAAGAGTGTTCAGTTTTCCTAAGGAAACTTCTTTTTTCAAAAATGCATTCAGAATTCCTATGACAAACTAGGTGTGAAACTCTTTTGCGAGTCTGGCCAGGATCGTCATATCCGTTAGGCGCTACATGGGACGGAAGTGGGGTAAACTTCGCAATTTTTTCGGAGAATGCCACTTCAGTTGAACTACTCCTTTACCATGATGAGAAATCAACAGAACCTCGGGACAGGATTGTGCTCGCGGAGAGGACCGGAACTGTTTGGCATGCTTATCTCCCAGACCTGCTGCCGGGACAGTTGTATGCTTACTCCGTAAACGGACCATACGATCCATTAAGAGGACTTCGTTTTAATCCACATAAGGCATTGATCGATCCGTACGCAAAAGCGATCGCAGGGACGATAAAGTGGGACGATTCGCTTTTTGGCTACAAGGTCGATGATCCCTCGGAAGACATTTCATTTGACGAAAGGGATTCTAGCGCGTTTCTGCCTAAATCGATTGTGGTCGAAACAGAATACAACTGGGAAGGAGACAAACTTCTCAGAACCCCATGGAATGATACGATAATCTACGAAATGCACGTCAAGGGTTTCACGAAGCTTCACCCTGAAGTGAACGAGGACAAAAGAGGAACATTCGCAGGTCTCGCTTCTCCGAAGGTGATTCGGTACCTGAAAGATTTAGGCGTGAGCGCGGTAGAGTTGTTGCCGATTCATCAGCATGTTGACAACAAATTTCTTGTTGATTTTGGGCTGAGCAATTACTGGGGTTACAACACTATTGGATATTTCGCTCCAGACTGTAGATACTCAAGCTCGGGAGTTATGGGCGGACAAGTAGTTGAATTCA
>JAPCJU010000131.1 GCA_027886795.1 Nitrososphaerota archaeon
CCTTTTGCAATGATTGCATTCGCTTCCATCTGAGCGGATCGCCTAACTCCCTCGAGAGCTTCTTGAGCTTCCCTATTCGCATCTTCTATCACTTGCGATTTTGTCTTTTCAGATTCGGTTTCAGCAAAGTTCATCAGTTTCCGCTTCATTTCGGTGACCTGATTGCTGAGATCGTCTAATCTTGCTTCCATCTCGGATAAGACAGAGATCGCATTCTGGATCTTGGAAGCATTACTGTCAGGATAACGATCCTCTTTCTTCCTTTCTTCACTTGATTGTATTGTCATTACGAAATCAACTATTCAGACCGTGATTCAGAAAAATGGCTTTTATTTCCAGAGTGAAACGCAGCGTAATATCGAGCGCGCTGGACTGCAGTCTTAAAGTTTGCACCGACTCTCTCATCAAGTGGCCAATTTCAAAATCGCAGTAGCAAGATCTCCGTCGTTGTCTTTGAGAGCTTGCTCCGCTCTTCCCTCGGAAACGTTGGCCTGCTGAGCTACAAGCAAGACGTCTTCTTTAGTGTATTTTGGCTTCTCTCGGACTCTTTCTTCGACATCATCGCCGGCAACCTGAAAGATCCTCGCGGATCCCTTCATTTTTACTTCGGACACATTGGCATTCTTGATCACAAGATCTTTTTCCGCGGTTCTGATAATGACTTCCTCAACGCCCTCGATCTGATCCATGCTGACACCCATCTTATCCATCATTCGACGAGCCTGCCGGTTGTCTAAATTCATCTGCGGCAATTACAGTGCGCCCTCTCTTATTTTGACGGCGCTTCCCCTCTTAAATTGTTTCAGTACAGGTCCGGCGAGCAAACTCTTGCCAGTCGCGAGCATGATCCCGCTTTCATTCAATATCGTGACGTCATCCCCTGGCCGCAGTAAATCACTGCAATAGACGACGTGCTTGCAGAAGACCGTCCTCCCTTTCGAAATGAAATCCGACACCCCGTCGATTACTGTTATCGTCCATTTCGGCCGAGTCCTGACATCGGAAATGTTTTTTCCAGAGATCAAATGTTTCGCCCCGAGAATCGTTGGGGCAATTGTTCCGTTAGGACGGAACGTGAACAATATTTTGTTGGATGACTTTTCGATTATGTACTTTAACCTCCCGGTTCTTCTAGAATATTTGAAATCCATTGTACCAAAGTTAAGGGATTTCGAAGTCTCCCTTCCGAAAATATAATCAAGACTCATCGCAAGTTTTGATCTCGAAAACTCATTCCTCGATTCGGCAGCGTTCAATGTATTTATCTCACTGATGTCGTGAATTCAAAGTCTCCGCTGACAAAGCACATAAATGCTTGTTTCGATTATTGATGCCGGGGTATTTCTGTTGAATTGTGAGCTATGCGGTAGTAACATTCGCGGAGAAGTCCAAGTTGTTAATATTGACGGCGGGATGTTTCGCGTTTGCAACAGCTGCTCGAAGCTTGGCACAGCAGCTAGAGTCCCTAAACCTGCTACTCGACCTGCGCGCGTGATGAATGGACCGGGCTTTTCTTCAGCACAAACTTTTTCGAGGAACTATCAAAAGACAAGGACTAGTACTCCGCCACCATCGCCTTCAAGTCCCTTCTATCAAGAGGACGAGATGATTCTTCGAGATGATTACAGCAAGGTGATAAAGAGCGCCAGAGAGGTCCTTGGAATAACACAGGATGAGCTTGGAATGAAAATCAACGAGAAACCGTCGGTCATAAGCCATCTCGAAACTGGATCGATGAAGCCGAGCGATGCGCTAGCAAGGAAGTTAGAGCACTTTCTAAAGGTCCAGCTTTTCGTTCCAGTTGAAGATGAGATCTCAACCGATTCCTCTTAACCAACTCTGTCAGTACTCTTCGCGGCTGAAATACAATAATTGGTTCGCGCCAAGGAAGCCACAAGATCAGCGTTAGACATCGATGTCACAGTCTTGAGGCTGGGTCACAGGCTCGTGAGGGATGAACGGATTAGTACCCACATCGGCTTGGTGTCAAGAGCTTTTGGTGCAAGAAGTCTCGTCTTGACGGGAGCCGATGACCACACGGTTGATTCAATTAGGCGGGTTCGTGACAGCTGGGGCGGTGAGTTCGAAGTCTCTTATGTCAAGAACTGGAAAGAATTTGTCAATAAATGGAAAGGAACTGTAGTTCACCTGACGATGTACGGCGAAAATCTCGATGAATGCTTAAACAAGATCAGAAAAGAGCTCGGCCTGAAAGAAAGAAAAGCACTTCTTTTAGTCGTCGGGGCAGAAAAAGTTCCACCCCAGATCTACTCCGAAGCAAACTACAACGTGTCTGTTGGAAATCAGCCGCACAGCGAAGTTGCTGCGTTGGCCGTATTTCTTGATAGGCTTTTTATGGGAGGAGAGCTCTATAGTACGTTTGTCAAAGCGAAATTGAGAATAAAACCGAGCGCGAGAGGAAAGAAGGTGGAAATAGCGAATGAAGATTGAATATGAGGATTCTTTTGTAAAGATAGCTAGTCTTCTAGGTGGCGAGGATTACGTCAAGGTAGCAAGGGCGCTCCTGAACAATGAAAATGCCACAGATGAAGAGATTGCAAGCGCCACGGGTCTGAAGATAAACTCCGTCAGAAAAGCCCTCTACGACTTGTTCGGAAGATCCCTGATATCTGGAATTAGAGTTAGGGACTTGAAGAGAGGATGGTTTGTATACAGATGGAAGGCTCAGCGAGATCAAGTCGACGGTTTCATAGAGACCCAGAAAAAGAAGGCTATGGAACGATTAAGACAGAGGCTAGACTATGAGCGGGAGCACGAATTCTACAGCTGTGATACTCCTACTTGCAAGAAATTGACGTTCGAGGAAGCCATGGAAGCCTTCTTCAAGTGCCCTACCTGCGGGAAGAATCTGAACCTCATCGACAACGCAGAATTCAAGCAGGCTTTGGAATGGAAGATCGGGCAGATGCAGCAAGAAAGCCCGATTCGGTAATTCTCAAGCTTCGGTGCCGTAGCTCGAGATTTTCTGCATAATCTCACTCCTCGGGATTTTTTGCTCGATCCCGAATCCAATAGCCGACAAGGCCCTAATCTCATATTCGAGCATTTTTAGAATTCCGAGGGCTTCGCTGATGCTGAATATATCCCAGGTGAATGTTCTTCGGGCTGCCCTAAGTTTCAACCGTTCAAATTTCGATTCCAAGAGCGATATCCATCCCGGATTTGAAGAATCCTGCTGAGTTACTAGACCTGCGTACGGCGTCCTATCGAGCTGGGAAATTGCTTCCGCCGGGGTTTCGGCCCGCGCAAGGGAAACGAGTACGTCTCTTGGAACTTTGAACTCTGGCTCTACAATCAATTGCTCGGCCTCGTTCGGCGACAAGCCCCACTCTCTCGCCCTTAGAACCGACGTAATGTTGAAAGAGTCGATGTCCAATGCTATTATCTCTCTCAGGTCTCTCTTGTCAGATCGCTCCGAGAGAAACCCGTTCAAGAGAGTCCGGTAATAAGCGCGGTCCAGATAAATGTCGATTACTTGGAAATTTTTGGATTCCGTAAAAGCCTTCACGGCAGCTTCAGCGGCCTCGCCAAATTGCGTCGACCTCAATGTTGATACAGCTTCATCCAGCCTTCGCGAGGCAAGAACCCTTACTATCACGTCCCTACTCCCGATGAGTTCTTCCGCATAAAGATCTACGAATCTTGAAATCTCGTCGTAGCTCTTCTCAAGAGCCATTCCTTTCAGGATCGTCTTCAGGTTGTTTGCGAGGAACTTTGAGTAATATGCCTGCAAGACCTTGGAATTTGATGTCGCGGTAATCATTGATCTTGCAACCTTCACCAGCCTGCGATGAAGAGCCAGCTCAATCTTAACGGCGTCAAACGGTTTTTGGAGATCGGACAAGTACTCTCCATACGGGGTCCCTTTCAGTTTGGAAATCAAGGTCTCCAATCCGTCGGAGTCTGCAAGCTCGTCCAGTTGCTGATAAGTTAGAATTGATCCTCGAATTGCAAATGATTTTGTGCCTGAGTAGACGCTCTTGCTCAAATTGTATTACGTCCGGATTTGCAAGAAAATGTGCAAATTTGTTTTAAGCATTTGTACATTGCTTGACGAAGCTCAAGAATGATACTCTTAATATCCGTGACTTTGATGTTACCGAGAAAGACGTCAAACAGAAAGATTAGCTTGGCTTCCCCTTAAATTAGAGATGGAAATTTGCCCAACCCATTTTACCGTCGCGACGTACTCTCCATGAAGGATGTCGCTCGAGACGAGCTTGAACTCTTGTTTGGAACTGCAG
>JAPCJU010000132.1 GCA_027886795.1 Nitrososphaerota archaeon
AATTGCCAGGTAGACCCTTTTTTGCAAAGGGCACGACGCCTTCTTTCAGATGAAGACTTAGCGTCTGGTCGTCAAAAAATCTTTCAAACTGCAATCCGACAGTCTTGACTTCGGTACGAAAGTGCTTCACTTCGATCCCCTCTGCTTTCCCGACGAGAGCTTGAACATAGTCAGCCGTGAGAAGTGTTGCCCCGTTTGATTTCGCAACATCCCGGATAATTGCATCAATCCTTCCGGAACCTGCGAGCCTGATGTCTTCCATCGAGGGCCTCTCTCCCTCGAAAGTGATCTTGATCTTTCTCTCGTCGCATAGTTTTCGAATTCTCGTTAATTCCTCGAGGCCGACAAAGCCTTCATCGCGATGCTTGGAGGCCTGTGCTTGCAATTCATCCAGTGCTGCGATTGGAACGATTACTTCGGAACCCTCAGAAATTTCCCCGGAGAGGATAAGGGGACCAACTTTCTGGTCAATTATTACGCTGGTGTCGAGTACAACTTTTTGAATCATTTATTGCTCGCCGCGTGATTCTTATTCAGATCGTTGCATTGGAATCTTGATGCCCCTTTCAGCTGCAACCATTGTAGCTTGACGATAGCCGGCGTCCGCATGTCGCATAACGCCCGTGCCGGGATCGTTCGTTAAACATCTGTCCAGACGTAGCTCCATTTCATCTGTCCCGTCCGCAACAACTACTAGACCCGCATGGATGCTGTATCCAATGCCGACGCCTCCTCCATGGTGGACTGCAACCCACGTTGCCCCAGAAGCTGTATTCAAGAGAGCGTTGAGAATCGGCCAGTCTGCGATTGCATCGCTTCCGTCAGCCATCCCTTCTGTCTCCCGGTAAGGAGACGCAACAGAGCCCGAATCAAGGTGATCTCTTCCTATCACGATGGGAGCCTCAATATCGCCTTTTGCAACAGCTGCATTGATCATTTTTCCAAATCGCGCCCTCTCCCCATAACCGAGCCAACAGACCCTAGCCGGCAGGCCCTGAAATTTTACCTTCTCATGTGCTTTCTGAATCCATCTTACCAGACCGGCGTTTCCAGAAAACTCCTTAGTCACCATCCGGTCCGTCAGGAAGATATCCTCGGGGTTTCCCGACAGAGCCGCCCAGCGGAATGGTCCCCGTCCTTCGCAAAACAAAGGTCGAATATATTCAGGTATGAACCCCTTGATATCGAAGGCATCGGATACGCCGGCATCAAATGCTTGTTTGCGAATGTTATTTCCATAATCGAAGGTTACCGCGCCGAGCGACTGCATCTTCAGCATGGCACGCACGTGCGTTGCCATCGACTCTTTGGATTTCCTGAGGTAGCTCTTCGGATCGGATAATCGAAGCTCCTCCGCGCTCTTTACGTCAAATCCACTTGGAATATATCCGTTCAAGGGATCGTGCGCTGAAGTTTGATCTGTCAGGATATCAGGCCTGAAACCTTTGGAAATAAATTCGGGCAAGACATCGGCGCAGTTGCCGAGAAGAGCTATCGAAAGGGGCGTTCGTTGATTCTTCGCGTCCTGAGCGATCGAAATCGCCTCTGCAATATTGTCTGTCTTGATATCACAGTAACCGGTTTGAATTCTTCTCTCTATCTTGTCGGGGTCAACTTCGAGGATGATCGCAACACCGTCATTCATTGTCACCGCTAAAGGTTGTGCTCCTCCCATCTCGCCGAGACCTCCGGAAAGCGTGATTGTCCCCGCTAGAGTTCCGCCAAATTTTCTATCCGCGACGGCCGCCAGAGTTTCGTATGTCCCCTGTAGAATGCCCTGAGTCCCGATGTAGATCCAAGACCCCGCCGTCATCTGACCGTACATGGTGAGACCCTTTGCCTCCAAGTCCCAGAATTGCTCCCACGTCGCCCAGTATGGAACCAGCATTGAATTTGATATCAACACTCGGGGCGAATAGGAATGTGTGCGAAAGACTCCGACCGGTTTTCCCGACTGGACCAGCAAAGTCTCGTCATTTTCCAATTCTCTAAGTGAAGCGACGATCTGATGAAAACAATCCCAGTTTCTCGCGGCTTTTCCTGTCCCTCCGTAAACTATCAGGTGATCAGGATCTCGTGCAACCTCTGGATCAAGATTGTTCATCAGCATTCTAAGTGCTGCTTCCTGATGCCAACCCTTGCAGGAAATGTCCCTTCCATGAGGCGCTCGAACGGCGTGTTTGATCAATTCAATCTTGAAGTTACTCGTGGAGAATAATACTGTTACCGTCGTTTGCCAATGGACGCAGGAGATTGTATGCCTGTCGCGACATAAAAATTGTAAGTAGTTCCAAAGGCTCTAGCTCATTTAATAGATTCTTTTTCGATTCTCCTTATCTAATCTCAGATGGCGTTCAACGAGAGGCCTATCGCAGATATGGCCTTGACGAATATCGGTGAATTGGTTACATTATCCGGCCAATCGTCGAAGCCGGTCACTTTTCCGGATAAGAAATCTCTTGGGGTTCTCAAAACACCCAATCTTTGCGTCGCCATTTCGGGAAGCAGAATAGCTTTCGTGGGCAGCAAATCCGATTTGAGCGAGCACGTTTCCTACAGTTCTTCGGAGGAAATTGATTGCGGAGGGCAGTTAGTGATGCCCGGTTTTGTTGACTCTCATACTCATTCGATCTTTGCAGGAAGTCGGGAGGACGAGCTCTCATCAAAATTAGAGGGGGCTACTTATCTTGAAATTCTGAAAGCAGGTGGAGGAATTCTGAAAACTGTCAAAGATACAAATCAAGCATCAGACGATCAGCTCCTTCTTCAGACGAAGAATCGATTGGACAGAATGATTTCGTTTGGAACAACAACTTTCGAAATAAAATCCGGATATTCTCTAACTGTCTCTGGCGAGATTCGCTTGCTTGAGTTGTTAGGACGCCTACGCTCAGAATCAGGGTATGATATTGCTTCGACGCTCCTGTCCGCGCATGCGATACCTCAGGAGTACTCTGGACGACAGGGAGCTTACCTTCATGAAGTCGTGATTCCGTCGATCAATGTTTGCGCAGAGAGGGGTCTAGCCGATTTCTGCGACGTGTTCTTGGAGGAGGGGGTCTTCGGATACAAAGAAGCTGAAATGATTCTCAATCACGCCCAACGGATCGGACTGCGAGCAAAAATCCACGCTGATGAATTTTCAGATCAGAATGGAGCACATTTGGCAGCGAGGCTGGGTGTGGTGTCGGCAGACCATTTGGGAAAAGCATCGCTCGATGGCATAACGAGTCTTGCAAAAAGTAACGTAGTATCAGTTCTTCTTCCGGGGACATTATTTTCGTCATTTGTGGGCTCATACGCTAGAGCCAGAGATTTCTTTGATCTAGGTTCGGCCGTAGCTATCGCGACCGACCTGAGTCCCAATAGTTGGATCGAATCGATGCAGTTTGTTATCTCATTAGCCTGCTATGGCATGAGAATCTCAGTTGAGGAAGCTATTGTTGCATCGACGATAAACAGCGCGCATGCAATCTCTCGGGCTAAAGATATTGGTTCAATCGAGGTCGGAAAGAAGGCAGACATTCTAATTTGTAATGTCCCAAACTACGAACAGATTCCATATAGAATCGCTTCCAACGTGGTTGAAAAAGTAATCAAAGGTGGAAAAGTTATACACGAAAACTAGTCCATCATTATTTTCGTAAATTCGTCCTTTGACAGGTACTTTGATAATCGATCAAGATCATCCGACAAAGATCTATCCTTGTCCAAGTGTTTTGTGATTTTCCTAACTTGCTTTACAGCGCGCGATGTCCCCGTTCCAAGATTTTCTACTCCTAGCAAGTCAACAGCTTGGGAGGCGCAAATCAGTTCGATAGCAACCACCTTGGTTGCGATTTCAATAATTTCTCTTGCCTTCAGCGCAGAAGTGACTCCCATGCTTGCGTGGTCCTCCTGACCGGCTGAAACGCTCGCACTACCCAACCCTGCTGGAGTAGCGAGAATCGAATTCTTTGAAATTAGGGCAGCTGCCGTGTATTGCAAAACCATCATTCCCGAACTAAGGCCGGCGTCAGTCGTCAAAAACAAAGGAAGTTTGGGATTTAGGCCAGAGAGAAGTTTGTCGATCCGCCTTTCCGAAAATGTACATGCTTCGGCCAACGCAAGACCCAGCAAGTCAAGAGCAATCGCAATAGGCTGCCCGTGGAAATTTCCAGCACTTATGACGGAATCGTCGTCCGGGAAAATTATTGGATTATCAGTGACCGAATTTATCTCCGTTTCAACAATAGAGCGTACAAATCGTAG
>JAPCJU010000133.1 GCA_027886795.1 Nitrososphaerota archaeon
ACCTCCATGTTGGAGCCCATTCCCTGTCCCTCAAGAATTTCAAGGTCCATGACCTTGATCTTGCCATCCCTTTCGAGTGCCTCTAGATCCATCCCGAATCTGAGCATGTTCCGCTTCAGACTGGCAGAATCTTCTTCAAAGCTCGCAAATACCGCCGGCTCGTTCAGGAACATTGCACCGTTGTAAGCGAACTGGCAGGAGAATGTTGTCTTTCCGGCACCTATTCCACCGGACAAGAGGATAAAGTCACCCCTGTTAAGTCCACCCTGGATCAACGGATCCAGTCCGGGAATTGCGGTGGGCTGGCGAGACCCAGCTCCAGGTTTTAGGACGTGAGCGAAAGTTGGAAATTGTTGCTGCTCCTTTGTATCCATTAACTAAACACCAATCTAGATTGAAACCAAATATTCGCCGTTCATAGTTATCCCTGTTGTCAACTTTCGCAAAACGTCAGTCTCCAAAATAAGACAATGCGGCAAATCTTTTCCTTGATCTACAAGTGCAATCGATCGATATATATCGAGAGACTAGTCCAGATCTGGATTACGACTACATTTCCGATTTATACATGCTTCTTGACCTAAAATATGTCTTAGCCTAATTGTCTGACACAACGGGCGCTGTTTCTCGCAACACAGAGTATTTGCTAATAGAAACAATCAGACAGGTGGGCGTTTCGAATTATTCTCTCATCGCCCGGCTAACGGGGCTTAGCGCCGAAACTGTTCGGTACAAGGTCAACAAGCAACTTGGAAAGCTCGGCTTGGGAATTTTAGTCAACGTTGACTACGCCCAGCTCGGATTTACCATGGGGATGCTTGTTGTAAAGCCCGACCAGAATGCCGGGAGGACATGGCTCGACAGGGCCAGTTATTTGATTTTGATAAGCAAGGTCATGGGTCAGGAAAAGTACGTCTGCCTTTACGCACTGCCTAACCGGTTCAAGAAGAAATATCTTGATTCTATAATGGAATTACAAAAGCTGGGTTTGGTTGACGAGTTTGAATCTTCAGAAATATCGTGGATCAGATATCCTCCGATGAGATCAGAGTTTTTTGATTTGGACGCCGGCAGGTGGAAGGTTGACTGGAAGAGAGTTGACATGACCCAGTCCGAAATGGGACCTACTTCGCACCTGATTAACGTGGATGCGAAGATAGACTACATCGACACGAAAATCCTCAGATACATGCAGGAAGATCCCACAATAAGCCCCTCCAAAATTGCAAAGAACCTCGGCGCGAACGCACGGACAATTAGATACCACTATGCCGAACACGTGCAGAAGGGCAAGTTGATTCTCGGTAATAATGTGAGGTGGACGAAGGGAATGGTTCCAGGGCGGGCTCCAGAAATAATGCAGATAGCGGTATTATTCAAAAACTTGGAACCGGAGGAGCTCAACTCTGTTAGGAAACTCTGTAACAAGATACCCTTTACTTTATTGGAAGCATCCTTTGAAAATAGAGGTTATTTCGCTTTCATGGATGTCCCGCTCGAATACTTTCACGAAACGATGTCGTACTTGGACAGAAACACTTCTTTAATTGCAACCAAGAAAGAGATGATAATCCTCGATCCCACCAAGACACAATTCTTGAATGTGCCAGATGAATTATACGATAAAGAACGAGGTTGGAGACTATTGCAGATACAGTCTCCCACTGCAGCGGTCGAAACTCACAATCCGAATATTGAAAACTAAGTCTTAACCTGACCTGAAAAATATTCAACGGTCATAACTTCCTGTCAGCGTAGGAGAGGAGGATATGGGCTATGAAATGAAAGACGATTCGAAATCCGACATATTTTCGGTGCTTTTGAAAGAAGGGGGAAGAATGTCGCATGCGGAGGAAGTTGGGGAGTTAGTATCGCACGTTGACGAAACGTGGAGAGACAATCTACTTAGAGATACTTAATGCCAGCAAGGTGGTCCCTATAATGGTTCAAGCTCTGAGTATGGGTAAGGCCTTAGTGGCTTGACGCAGAATTGACTCCCCTTACTCTCACTCTTTCTATTGAGAGAAGAGCGCAATCAATAAAACTATCAGTGGGATGAATTCTAACTGTTAGTGAGTATAAGTGAGAATAAGGATAAAACTGGGTGCCAAGGGACAAATAATTATTCCAAAAATCGTGCGGGATAGCGTCGGGCTTGTGGAGAATGGTCCAGCGATTCTGGAAGTGAAAGAGAAAACAATCGAGATCAGACCTCTTCCTGCAAAAGATCTAATCGAAAGAGCAAGAGAGAGAGCTCGAAAACATGGAGCTGATATCAAGAAATCTGGATGGATTTACGGCGATAAGTTATATGAAGAGGTTTTCAAATGACAATCCAGATGCCGGTCTACCTTGACGCAAACTTTTTCATAATTTACAATTTCGATCCGACCGCTCGGGGCGAGGCCGCAAGAAGTATTCTTGAGCGAATAATGAAGGGATCTCTGAGAGCTATGACTTCTGCTCTCGCTCTTGATGAGGTCATGTGGGTAATCATGAAGAACATGAAACACGAGTTGCTTCGCGAGACAATCGAAGACATTTTTGCTATCGAAAATCTCGTGGTTAAAGATGTTTTTTCATCAACGCCTTTGGATGCACTTGACTACATCGAGAAATACGATTTGAAGCCCAGAGATGCTTTCCATGTCGCCTTGATGAAGTCTGCGGGGTTAAATGAAATTGTTAGCGACGACCGAGATTTCGATCGAGTCAAGGGAATTAAGAGAATCAAATTGTGAAGGGTTATCTTTGAACATAACCTAGGAAAACTTGTTCTTAGGACTGCGGGCTATTGCTGAGAAAAGAAGTTTCTTAATTACTCAGGTAGGATTTAGAATAAGACTGAATTAGACTTGGGGAGTTTCCTAACGATGCTGCTACCCAGATAGCTGGGGCCCGTCTTACTCTTGGCGGCTTATTGGTTTGACAAGCTAAGCTCAGACTCCAGTCCCTCGATTTGTTTCTGAAGAGTATCGCGCTTTTCCAAGTTCGTCTTCTGATCCGAATTACTGTCGTAATTGCCCAAAATAATCATATTCAAATTGACCTGAAAAAGATCTCTTCTCAATTCTGCCAAGCGTTCAACTTTGTTCATTACATCTGGCGTCATCTTTTCCATAAAACTAACATCTGTTTCTTGTATCCCTTATGATGTAAGTTCAATTTGCGCCGATTTAGGCGATTTTTCACAATTCAATACAAAACACGTGAGACTTCATTGATTGTGGCAAGAAAAATCGGAGAGAGCCGCGGGTTTCTTACGAGTGTTTCGTCCCAAATTGTGGACATGTCCTAATTGAAAGACTTTACTCATCGGATGATCTAAGTTCTTCTTCATCCGATCCCACCCAATCAAACATTTTCCAATATTTCTCATATTGAACATGAACAAAACGGTCAGAAATCTAATACCGTCTTGTTAACCCCGGATAATATGAGAGACGTTTGCTTTCCAGCAATGTCATGGAGAACTTCAATTCGAAAATATTCGATTGTCTTGATGAAGCTCTTTTAGTGCTCGGAAAGAATGAGAAGGAGCACGTGCTATTCGCCCTAGAAAATGAATATCATATAACAGCGAAAAATATTGGCAGCAACCCCAAGCTTGAAGAAGCCTTGAAGGAAACGCTCGGGCATTCTGGCTCAGCATTCGTGATAATGCACACTCTTGAAAATATTGTCAGCTCGTTCAAGATTTCGCGGGCGTATGGTGATAATCTGGCGCGAGCCATAGGCGCCGCAAAGAAAAGTGCGATCTAGTCGGAATCCTGATTGGAGAGATCATCATTCTCCATAAGCAGGAATATAGCACTCTGGAAAGCACGGTCGATCGTTAGAAGTCAGCGAAAGTAGCATTTGAACACCGTTCCGAAGGAGATTATCAGCTACGTCTACAAACCCGGTGCTAGACTTTTCAACATCATGTTGAGATTGAGAGATATTCCAGGAGCACTAGCGGACATTACCGCTTCATTAGCCAGATACAGGTTGAATATTCTGGGCGGATTTATTTCTGGGATAGAAGACCTTGATGAAAAAGAAAAGATGGATAGATCTGTCGGACTGTTCGTCGAAGCTGAGAACCATGAAATGACCGTCCAACAAATTAAAGGACTGATCCAGGATTCCGCTTACGCGTCTGAAATAACTGTTCGAGAATCAAATGACGGTCTTATTGTCGACATGAATTTTCCTCTCAAGTTGAGTCAAGGACAGCGGGCGATAGTTATGCGAAGTGATGTGAT
>JAPCJU010000134.1 GCA_027886795.1 Nitrososphaerota archaeon
AGATCACCATGGACGACGAAGGAATACTACAAAGATCCGCAACTTACCTTGGAACTTTGGGAGGGCGGCTGGCTTCACACCAGAGACCTCGCCACCATTGACTCCAAGGGTCATGTGAAAATCGTGGACAGAGCGAAAGATGCTGTCAAGAGTGGCGGGGAATGGATTTCGACGATCCAACTTGAGGATATCCTGCTCCACCATCCAGCATTGCTCGAGGCGGCGGTCATTGGAGCTCGACACGAAGAATGGGGCGAGAGACCCGTGGCGATCGTGTCAATAAAGCCGGGTGCGAGTGTTAGCGAAATTCAACTTAGGGATCATTTCCAAAAGTACGTGCAAGATGGAAAAATTGTGAAATTCTGGATTCCCGATGTCATCATCATTCAGGATGAGGCATTACCAAAAACGAGCACCGGGAAGATCGACAAGAAGCCTTTGAAAGAAAAATACGGCGCGCTGTTAATTTCGCCGCGATAAGAATCCTAATTTCCTTAGCGCTTTGAGCTTAGGCGCGAGAAAGAATCGCGCTAGCCGGATTTATTTTTGGTACTGATGACTGAAAAATGTGTGCTATCACGGGTTCATTCCATGAATACCTTGGAGGACTTCTTCACGAATGTGCACCCTATCAATGTGATTTGACATCTCTTCTCTGTCTTTGAGGATTGAACCGCAGTAAGGGCACCTCACGCCCTTCGAAGGTTCGAGCATCGCAAGTTGAATCGATCGATCCTTTTGATTCCCAACGACCTGACTCAATGTAATGATCCCCAGAAATTTTTTCCCCTCTTTGACTGCGAGTCTCCTGTGTCCCTTTTCCATCATGAGGGAAATTGCATCTCCGACCGTAGTCTCGGAGGAAACAACCGTTACGGGAGATGACATTATTTCTTTCACAGTGGTACGATCGGCATCTTTTCCACGTGCGACAAGTCGAGAAAGTATGTCCCATTCAGTGATGATCCCGATCGGTTCACTGTCTTGGATTACAACCGCGGCGCCAGTCTTACGATCCGACATCATTTTCGCGGCATCCTTCACCGACTGATTCACAGTTAGCTGGATGGGCGACTGGACGAATTTCGAGACGTGCTCGGCGACATCAATTTTTATCTCGGACAATTTTCCTATCCCATCTTGTAATTTCTTTGATATGAGCTTTCCGAATGGCAAAGGGGGACTCCTATCGAGGCCTAATGTCCTCTCGCTTTTCATCTAGTCTTTGATGTCAAGGTGTATCGCGCGGGTTGGATCAGGTGGAGGCTTGTTCATTGATTGACTTCTGTACTACAAGATTAAATTAGCGGGAAAGGCTCTTCTTGTCTAAATCAATTCTATGAGTGCTAAAGATCAGTTAAAGAAATCAAACCTGAAGGGAGGCACGGTTTCAAAGTCGGAAGCAAACAGACGATTGAGCCGTTTCCAGATATACATTGGAATTGCCCTGCTTGCATCCGCTTCCTTTGGCATTTACCTGTTGGTGACTGACAAATCTCTCTGGTTGCAAGCAGTTTCACACGCATACGGCCTGGTGGCAATCTGTGCGATTGATATTGTCCTTGGGGCAGGCAACCTCCTTTCGCAAAGGAGGCTAATTCTCCCCTCATTCGGTTGGGCTGTCCTAACTATTTTGCTCCAAATCGGGGACATTGCAACCGCCTCCCAGTACCACATGAGCGTTCAGAACTTTGCGACTTATCTTTTCGGGCTTTGGGCATTTGACAGCTTGCTGGCCGTACAAGGGGTCGTCCTTATTGTAGGACTCTCTACGAGATCCTATTCGAAGATGCTTGTTAAGAAAAAGCGTGTCACCTATTTTGATATGGGACTCGGAAATTCAAGGAGAGACTTTATACAAATTGGAGCAACCATCGGAGGCCTCTTCGCTCTTGCAGCTGCCCTTGGTGCTTGGGTTGTACTTTCACCGCCAGCCTCATCCAGTGTAGTTCCCCCTCCCGGAAACAGCACCGGTACGACGAACACCTCCAACCTCCCATCAGGCGCTGTAGCGAACGTTAGAGAGCTTCAGGCGGGAGTTCCTGCATACTTCGATTATCCCACGGCAGGGTACACAAACATGCTAATGAAAAAGGCGAACGGAACTGTGAGCGCCATTAGTATACTGTGTACTCATGTGTGTTGTCAATGCCAGTATCAAAGCGCTACTCAAGAATTGTATTGCCCTTGCCATGGGTCGGTGTTTGATCAGAACGGTAACGTTCTGAACGGACCGGCTAGCTCGAAACTGCCTTCTGTACAACTGACTATTGACAGCAACGGAAACATCTTTCCTGTAAAGATAGTTGGCTCTGGTCCTTGCGTGCAGGGTTCTTGAAAATTCATTCTCGAAAAATCAAAGATTTCTGAACATTGAAATATCGAAGTTAAGAATAGCTCTAATATGCAAACTGGCTTTGTAACTGTGATGATTCGATTAATGTACTAGAAAGGATAAGTTGCTTATGGCACGTTATTCTGGTTTGCTCGTCGATGAATTCAGGCCTCTGATATCAGTACTAACTAAGGGAGTATAGCGGAATGCGATATTTATTTCTAGATTAGCTAAAGATTTAGGAACCTTTTCGGAAAAGTCATAATATAATCAACAAGGTAACAGTGACAGGACGCGGGGAGATCTGAATTTGAAAAACAAACTGACAAAGCTGTCGTTAGTAATGCTGGCAGTTGTGGTCGTGTTCGGAGCCGTCGTTCTGGTCGTTAATCCATTCGCGAGTAGGACCAGCGCAGCTAGCTTATTTCCTGTTGCCAATTTGGGGCATGTGACGTCTCCTTCGTCGACTGGTTCCAGCGGTTCTAATTCTACCTCGCCCGGGCTTTCTCAAACTCCGAGCTCGAATCCGGTAGTCGTTCACCATCATCATGACGATGGTGCGGGCCGTACAAATTCCACGGGCTTTGGTTCCTCCGACGATTAAGCTCCACGGCGCTGGTTGCACTGTCTTCACTCTTCCTTCCGGGAGATATCCTCGGGATTCTTGCGCTGATTTTCATCAGCTTTACGGCAGTCTTCATGCTGATCAGGAAGACCCTTCTGAAATATACGAAAAAGCTTGAACTTCTCAGAAAGGTTCACATTTATGCTGCAACTCTCGGTGGTTTGTTTCTCGTTCTTCATGTTGCGTACTTCATTTCGTATCCGCTTACAGGCGCGATCATTTTGGGTTACATCGCTGGAGCAGCAGCAGCAGTTGTGTGGTTAACTGGCACTGCGTTTCTGGAAAGATTCAAGGACACGCTTTTTTATCATGGCTCGATCTCGTTGGCAGCGATTTCCTTGATGGTGATACACGCTGCTAGCTCAGGATCGAACGTGCCTGTTGAGGTCGCGTACGTGGTTTTGGCTGTAACTTCAGTTGTAGTCTTCATGAAGGCATTGGGCCACGCGAGAAAGGTTGCCAAATCGGTCGTTCCCTCCAAGAAAATGGGAACTGCGAGGCCAATTAATCCGAAATGAACCGTCGGGAGTTCATCCGAAGTTTCGTTGTTACCGCGGCGCTAGTTGCAACGGCAGCTGCGGGGTTCGTGGAACTGGGAGGACTGGCAGAAAAAAATCAGAACGGTTCTAATACAATTTCACTGATACAGCAAACCACTTCCCAGTCTATCGCGGGATCGACGAACACAGTTTCCTCCTCGCAGTTAGGCAGTTCGGTGTCTACACCAACTGGATATGTCCTTCTAGCACCCCTCGCCGATCTGACGGGCAAGACCTTCGCTTACTTTACGCATCCAACCTTCGGAAGTTCAATATTGGTGAACACTGGCGGCGTCTGGAAGGCATTCAGCTCTACATGTACTCATCGACCTTGTACTGTTCAGTACCAAAGCTCCGCCGTTTACTGCCCCTGCCATGGGGGCACATTCAGTCCGGTTGACGGAAGCGTCACGGGCGGCCCACCTCCAACACCGCTACCGGAATACTCAGTTTTGATTCAAAATAACAACGTGTACGTAGGAAATACCGTCATCAACTAGTTCCCCCCGCTTGGGCGATGACCTCCAGGGAGGCCATAGGTCAGGACAGCTCGTTTCAAGCTGAACGGTACCAAAATTTGCACCGTTGCGCGATCGCGTGGAAAACGGCATAATAAATCAATGAAGAAAATATGTATTATACAATCTAGTTTGTATTATACAAATCACGAAAAATTCTCCCCCCGCATGGAATGACCCCCTAGGGGGCCCCTCCTGCTTCTCTGGTGGAAAGCACCTGAT
>JAPCJU010000135.1 GCA_027886795.1 Nitrososphaerota archaeon
CAAAAATAACAGTGCTGGAGGCTGTTAAAGTTATTCCTGTTCCTGCAGCTTTAATAGTTCCTACAAAAACTCGGCAGCACGGATCGTTCTGGAACCTATCGACGGCTGTCTGCCGATCTTCTAAAGAAGTCTCACCTGTCAATACTACAGCGACACCACTTTTATTTGTAAATTTTTGACGAGTAACTGAAGTTCCAGCAAACTCGCGTTGTTCTTTATCCTGTTGGCCTTCCAACTTATTACCCAACAGTTTTCTTTCGTGTAACCCTTCTTGGGGTTTATCTGATCTAGGGATGGGCTGTTCGGCTGTCCGTGTTTCTTCCCTGGAAATATTGGAATTCCCAGAAGAGGACACACTGCTGGTATCAAAATATCTGTCGGTAGTAGAGTAAACGGGAGTTTGAAACGCTTCGCTCTCGCTTTTGCTCCCTCCCACATCACGTATTCCAGTTTGAAAGACGGACGAGGACGGGGATCCTGACATTTCGGGCAGCTTTGCGCTCTTTTGTGCCTCAAATCTTGGGCTGAGACTGGAGATACTTTCCCGCACCGACAGCGACACATCCAAAGTGTTGCTGATTTCGATTTCGGGCCTCTCCTGAGCACTTCCCTCTTTCCGAACGTTTGTCCTATTAGATTTATGAGTCGCATTTACCTTCTCCGCCACCGCGTAAGCTACATCTAAATGATGGCAGAAAAACACAATTTTGTCAACCCCTTCGAGCGTCTGTTCGATGTTATCTAATATGAACGGTATTTTAGCGATCGCCGAAGCTTGGCGAACGCGAGACATATCTGCAAAAGCGGGCGTATCAAAATCCCCGTCCTTTAGTGATTCGGCATACTTTTCGTACGTCTGTTTTTCTTTTTCGAGTATCTCTTTTACAGAGGCGCCGCACTCTAGAACCAGAACTTGTCGACGTTTTGGTGGAAGTTCTTTGAGCACATCTTTCTTTAAGCGCCTTACCATAAACTTGCTGCGAAGAATTTCCTGCAGTTCATCAAGGTTCGAAGATCCACTGAAATCCCAACCGAATCTTGTTTTGAACGCGCCGCAGTAACGGAGCGCATACGCCATGAAATTTTTCCCGAGACCTTCGGGATCAACCATTTGCAGGATGGGAAACAACTCCTTCGGACGATTAACTATCGGAGTTCCGGTCAGAAACATGTAGCGATCCGCGGGAATAGGAGAGAATGCTCCTTGCTCCTCGATGGTTCCGTCTTCCTTCTCGACCCGCTTTCCTCGCTTCGTGCCCATTACTTCTTTAGTGCGGCCGGTCTTGCCTTCCTTCAGAAAGTGAGCCTCGTCGAAGACGGCAAGATGCCATTGAACTTTTCTTATCTCTTCTCGATATTTCTTCAATACGTCGTAATTCATGATGACCACGTCGGTACTAGGGAAATTTTTCTTACCAGGCTGCACCACCCCGACAGAGAGGTTTTTTGTGTCCCAGCGCAGCCACTCTTTCCTCCAATTCAACTTTAACGAGGCTGGGCAAACTATAAGCACCCGCCGAATAAACGGCGAAGAGTTGGCGACGCCGACACTCATCGGACTTTTTCCGAGCCCCATCTCATCTGCTAGGATCATTCCCTTCATTTCAAATCTCCAAATATTCTCAGAGCGAAAGCTACACCGGCTTTTTGGTATGGCAAGAAAGCGAGCCCTGAAGGGCAAGGTACATCGAAAGCTGAATCGACAGCGCGAGAGGCGGAAATGGTCGCAAGTCGGATTGCCTCAAACTCATCAAACTTTGCTTTTGCTTCAGGCGAAATTGATGGAGAAAGCGGGCGTAGTCCGGCGAGTCTTTGAATCTCCGGAAGGCAGTACCAGACTTTCTTTTCCGGATCCCATCGACCGCCGACGGCTTTGATCTCTTCCTTGTTGTCATAGGTGTCCCTCTTTCCTGGAGCATCTTGAAATTCGAAGCGATCTCGATTCCAAACTATTCTCATGCTAACCTCTTGTAGTGATTACGATGAATCGGTGCTCCAGGCAGCGCCAGGAATCCGGGGAAGAACTCGTCCTGCCAGTCTATCGACTTCGGCTTGACTGACATAATGAACTCAAGATCGCTGTACTTGTTCCCGAGCCCGATCAGAATGAGCACGCGCGCATCCGGCGCGAAGTGCGTCTGCCAGTGGTGCTTCGTGGCGATGTCGCGGCATATCTCTTGCGTGTCATGCCAGGTCTTTCCCGCCTCGAATCCGTGAGCCACAAGCGCGGCCTGAATCTCCTTGACGCGCTTGGCGTCAGGCACGCGTGGCTGAGAAAATGCAGGGGTGCTACAGAGTAGTAGGGCCCCGATCGCGATAGCTCGTCTGGTCATTTGATCTCCTTGGGATTAGATGGTGACGCCGGGCAGTCGTGGTACATCTTTTGAATCAGCAGCCTCTGCTTTTGTATCACAGAGAAATTATAGACCGCAATACCCGCCCACCCTAACGAAATTAGGCACAACAAAATCACACACACGACGTAGTCTTTTTCTCTGCTTGTCATGAGACCACCTTCTCAATATCGGCAACGAACTTTGCCCAGCTTTTGCTGTTGGTGTCGATCAAAGTAGTGCACGGTATGCCTCGCTCCGGATCAGAAGTATCCCAGTCAATGCGAATAGATCGGCCTGATTGTACCACAGTTCCGTAGCTCAGCGTTCGAATAATTTCATCTTGAATTACTTGCTCATCTTCGACGAAAGAAATTCGAGCACCTTCCGGAAGTCCTGCCAGTTCTTCGAGTGTCATCGAGTCCCCCTTGGATATCTGCTTGGGCCTATGCAAACGTCTTCATCCCACTCGGCCGTAGTCACGAGATCGCCGGGTGTCCCAAAAGAAGCCTCTCTGTAAACTTCTTTGATGCGAACTCTTTCTAACCAATAAACGAAACCGTCTTCTGCCCATCGGGGGAAAAAAGCGAACACCACGCGGGCGCGTGTATCTCCTATTTTCGGTGTGGAGGGGAAGTGTTTGATCTCCTCCCGTACGTATTTCCATCTCATTTCACTCCATCCTTTCTGTCTCGTTCGGCGTGGTGGGCCCAGTGCTTTTTAAGGAAGGGCCACGCCAAGCCGCCGAGGATTACATCAAAGATCACCATCAAAAACAACTCGAAAGCCCAATGTCCTGGGCTCCTGAGAAGGTCCCAAAAAGTTTCATGCATGATCAACCCTTTTGAAACGGGCAATGACCGGCCTTAGCACAACGGGCTGCACACTCCGCGTCCCCGTACAAACACCGAGCATCGCAGCGTTGTTCCAAGGCAACTGTACGACGAGTTAAGTTTACGAGCGCCGCACCTGTGGCTAACAGCGCTCCGATGAGTGCTCCGATCAAGAAATAGTGGAAGGTTTTTCTCATCATCCCCTCGGTGTCGCAATGCTCCAGGTCGAAATATACTTGGGACGCCATTGCGATTTCGGCCCAAGGCTCAGAGGGTGAATAAGCTTGCCCATTTTATTTCTTATTTCCGCAAACCTTGGGGACTTGGATCCTGACACAGAGTAGTGGATGAACTTGCCATCCGAACCGCCTTCTCCAAATTCATCCGGCACGATCTCGTTGCCGCTGAACTTCACCGAAGCGCGCTCAAGAGGGTCCGACGACTCCCGCATTTGCCGGAAGATGTCGTCCCGCTTGGTTTTGTCTGTCGTGCAAATCACATCGTATCCCGGAATTTTCGGTTCTTTGATTGTCATGCTTTCTCCTTTTTATTTTTACGTGCTGCGTCACGCATCGGCTTGAAGTGGTCTCGGGTCTCTCGGACGGAGCGTGTACATCCCCGCCAGACATTGCAGCTTAGGCAGGCGGGAACTGTGTTAGCCACAGTATACGTTATGCCGTTATCCAGGCGGTCCAGGCCAGACCCCGTCTCGTTGATCTCTCCTAAACAATACCAACAGGGGCGTTCTCGGCCATCCGCATAATACAGCTTCTTGCGGTGAGCCTCGAGAGACATTAGCCTACCTTTAATTCCGCGAGGACTCAGCTGTCTTTTGTGGCGCCGCAACAACGCGCTGTGTCTTGCCTTCATCTTTCTGTTATACGCAGCCCTCTGTTTGGCGATCTTTTTCTTGTTCTTTCGGTTGTACGTAGCGCGCTGTTTGGCAATCTTTTTCTTGTTCTTTCGGTACCACGCAGCCTGCTGTTTGG
>JAPCJU010000136.1 GCA_027886795.1 Nitrososphaerota archaeon
AACGGAGTTTGGCGATCCGTCAAACGCGACTAGGATCTTACGAAAAGTCAGCGACGCCATGTACTAATTACTTATTTGTTTATGAATAATTTCCTGTACTTATCTTTGATTGATATGCGAAAGAAGGGTTCTGAAATGTTTGTGGGAGTTTGAACCCCATTCAATTAGGGAGAGAGCTCGATAGTTAGTGAATTGCTACCGGTGATTCACCGCATCCGTCGGTTTCTCAATTTCAAAGGTTGATTGAGTCATGTAGTCCAGCTTCTAACAAGTATTGAAATTTCAATCTGCCCGATCTAATTTGCCTACTCGGTTATCAATGTTCAGAGTCGGCCGGGTGCTAGAAACATTTGACCTACGAAAGTTTTCCATGAAATATCCTTAGTTGTATGTTATCACTGTTCCAGTTTCTCCCTTTAGGGCCAGCAACGCGGTATCTAGCGAAGTGATAACTGCTTTCCTTTTCGAGGATAAAACAAAGCGGCGCGCTGCCTCTATTTTGGGTGCCATACTTCCGGTTGCAAACTGTCCCTCTTTTTGGTATGTCACACACTCGGGAACCGTGAGCTTATCCAACCCTATTTGGTCGGTGCTTCCGTAATTCAGATAGACTTTCTCCACGTCAGTTAGGATTAGAAACACATCCACGTGAAGAAGAGAGGCTATCATTGAAGCGGTAAGATCTTTGTCGATCACGGCTTCTACTCCTCTGAGACTGCCGTTCCGCGTCCTAACCACAGGGATGCCTCCTCCGCCAGAATGTATCACAATGTACCCCAGATCGAATAATTTTTTGATTGTCATGGCTTCAACTACCGTTTTCGGATTCGGAGACGCCACCACGCGCCGGTAACCTCGATTGCTATCCTTTTCTATTCGCCATCCGTTTTCAGCTTTCAGCTGTTGCGCTTTTCTTTTGTTATAGAAGGAGCCTATTGGCTTGGAAGGTCGATCAAATGCAGGATCGCTTTCGTCTACTATTGTCTGCGTCAGCAAGGAAACGGTGGGAACATTCAACCCTCTTCTCTTGAGAGAATTGTCCATGCATTGTTGAAGAAGGTACCCGATCATTCCTTGACTCTGCGCGCCACAAACATCTAGAGGCATCGGAGGAAGAGAACGTTTGGCCAATTCGTAGAGGCGTACAATCGTTCCTACCTGCGGGCCGTTGCCATGGGTGACGGAAATGTGGTGTCCTTGGTCAACGAGATTTGCGAGTTCGTCAGTCGTAGCATGAACGTTGAATAATTGCTCTTTTTCGGTTCCCTTCTCCTCAGGTTTGAGAATGGCGTTGCCTCCGAGCGCGATTAGGATTTTCAATTTTAAGAAGTCATGTTTATGTTTAATCATCCACATAAGAGATGAATACGATTCTCAGAATTGAGAATGAGAGCGTCAGTTTTAACGTATTCTCAGATATGAGAATCGTCCTGTTCATTTATTTGTTTTGGATTTGATGCTTTTCTTCTAGTGAAAGAAAAAATGGGAACTATTGAAGTTAGTCCGCTTCCTTCCACTGCATCATTAAAGGACGAAATTGCCACGGCCAACAAGAAAGCTGCCGACCGGATTATCGAGGCCGAAGCCATATTGGTAGACATTATGCCTGCCATAAAAGCAATACCACGTTACAAGGCTAACCTCGTCACTCATGCGGGCCCTCCAATAGAATGGGACAAAATGGTCAAGCCGCAGAAGCTGGCGGTCATGAACGCGATCCGATACGAGGGGCTTGCAGACACTCCAGAAAAGGCAGACAGGCTCGTTCGAAACGGCGAGGTTCTCGTGGAACCAAATCACAATTACAACAACGTCAGCGGGATGTGTGGGGTTACTTCTGCAAGCATGCCCGTCTTCGTAATTGAAGACAAGATTCACAGTAATCGGGCTTTCGATTGGCAGCAGACGGACATGACATCTTTTGGACAAACCTACGAAGAAGGAATGAAGGAGATTCAGTTTGTCCAGAACATTCTTTCGCCTGTCATGGCTGCTGCGATAAAAGTAGGCGGTGGCTTGAACGTGAAGCAGCTCCTCTCCCAGGGATTGCAAATGGGCGATGAACTCCACGGTCTCTTCGATGCAACCCGCGGGGCCTTTCTCAATTGGATACTCCCATATCTCGTGAGGACTGATTTTCCAAAGGAGACGCTCGCGCAGGTGGGAGACTACTTCACAACATACAGCGGCCGATGGTACTGCGGCAACATGATGATGGGTGCGTGCAAGGTGATGATGGATTCTGCTCGCGGAATAAAGTACAGTACAGTCGTGACCGCAATGGCGAGAAACGGCGTCGAATTTGGATTGAAGGTCAGTGGCCTAGGAGACAAATGGTTTCTAGGGCCTGCCGGTGTGATCAAGGGTTTCATGTTCCCAGGATTCAAGGTGGAAGAATCCACCCTGGATATTGGCGACAGCGCGATTTCCGAAAGCAGAGGGTTTGGAGGTACTGCTCTATCTGCCTCACCCTCGCAGGCGCGACTTCTGGGCGAGGATTTCCAAGTTGCCCTAAATCATACAAGAGCTATGAAAGAAGTGTCAACTGCCGAAGATCCTTTGTTCCGAATACCGTACATGGATTTCATGGGAGTTCCCGTGGGCATTGACATCCGGAAGGTGGTTCAGACTGGAACCGTTCCCAAGATCGACACGGGAATGGCTCACAAAGACGGCGGTCATGGGATAATCGGTACAGGCATTACAGAAGCGCCATTGATCGCCTTCAAAAGCGCTCTTGTGGCGTTCGGCGAGGAATATAGCTAAAGACGGGAAAGATTTTGGAAATTGCTGGCACGCTCGAGAATAAGCTTTGAAGGTAACCTATCATACTTGATCGGAGCGCTTGTCTCCCTTGGACTATTTTCGCTCATTCTCTTCGTATTAGGCTACAATCCGGTACTTAGCCTCGAAACAATTGCTATCGGTTCATTCGGGAGTGTCTACAATGCAACGGAGACGCTCGTTCTTATGGCACCTTTCCTCTTGTGCGCCCTTGCTTTTCTAATTCCCTTCAAATCGAGATTTTACAACATCGGAGCAGAAGGACAGCTCTATCTCGGAGCTCTGTTTGCATACATTGCGTCCTCCAATCTGGCAAATTTTCCATCAGTAATCGCGATCCCACTAGCCGCTATTTTTGCTGCATTCGGAGGAATTGTTTGGCTTGCCTTGCCATTGTTCATGCGAGTGAAACTGGGCATCAATGAAATATTTCCAACAATCGTGATGAATTTTATAGCATCTTTTCTCTTGAGCTGGCTTGTGACTGGCCCGATTAAAGATCCGCACGCGCCCAACCCTCAGACTGCACTCGTTCCTCATTCTACTTGGCTCCCGGTGCTGATTTCAAATACACGATTTGACATCGGAATAGTTTTTGCAGTCCTCTGCTCCGTTGGGATTTACGTGGTACTCTACAAAACGGTTCTCGGATACGAAATTAGGGCATCTGGAGCAAATCCCAGAGCCGCGCAGACCGGAGGTATAAGCATCTCCAAGAGCATTATTTGGGTGGGACTATTGAGCGGGGGCCTTGCAGGTATAGCTGGTTGGATCGCCATCGACGGACAAAATCACATCCTAGTACAAGGATTTGACTCGTACTCTTGGGGTTACCAGGGCATCGCCATCGCAGCCCTAGGGGCTTTCAATCCCCTCGGGTCATTGATAGCATCCATATTTTATTCGGCTCTCTCATTCGGGGGAGAAAGTTTGCAACGGCTCACAGGGAGTGCAAGCGTGCCTATCGAGCTGATTTCTACACTTCAGGTTACGATTGTCATTACTTTGCTCGTGGTGCAAAGGTGGGTTTCCGGCAAAAAATTCAGTTTTTGGAAAAGAGAGAAAGTATCTTGACAGACTTGATAACTTCGATCCTTGCCTCCAGCGTACCGCTGACGGTGCCGATCCTTCTTGCGTCCGTGGGAGAGGTTTTCGCAGAAAGATCTGGAGTTATCAATATGGGCGTGGAGGGAATCATGGGCCTGTCTGCATTTTCCTCACTCTGGATAGCTTTTGCCACAGGTTCGTATTTTCTTGGAATCCTCGCTGCAATCGGGACTGCCGCGGTTCTGGGATTACTCCACTCCTTCGCATGTATCAGAATAGGGATAAATCAACTAATCATGGGG
>JAPCJU010000137.1 GCA_027886795.1 Nitrososphaerota archaeon
AAACTTTTTCAATGAAGACAGTCCCAGATTTTCTGCCCCGCTTGCAGAAGTTCGAGGTCATTGTTTGACATACCTGATATCTGAATAGCTGTCGGAAGCGAGGGGGAACCAAGCCTATTCGTAGGAATGCTCAATGATGGAAAACCACACAAGTTGAAAGGTTCCGTATTCCTAACGAGCTGTCTTCTGATAGAACCGGCTTCCTTCCCGGCGACGTCATCGAGTCTCGGGGCAGAAATCAAGCATGTGGGCATCGCCAGAAAATCGACACGCCCGAAGACCTTTTGCATACCGGTAATGAACTCGAGTCTCTCCAAAGATGAGACCATGTATTCCATCATCCAGATCTTAGAGCCTGCGACAAGAAAACTCAGTACGTCGGGGCGTACAAGTGCTCTTTTTTCTGGCTTTGAGACTAGTTCTTCGTAAAACCAAGAAGCTTCCTTCACCTGGATAGATCTTCTGATTCTGGACATTCTGGAGTAATTGGGGATTGTAACTTTCTCTTCAATCGCAAATTGATCTGATTTTCTCATTTTGTCAATTGCATTCCAAAAAGCTCGGCTGACATTTTTCTCGCAGTCTTCGAAAAAATAATCGTTCGGGATGCCCATCTTTACTTTCGAACTTGCAGAGCGATTCAAACCAGAAGTCTTTTGATCTGGCTGCAACCGATCGATAGCTCTAAACGCTGTTACCATGTCCGCCATTGTCTTTGTCATGATTCCAGCATGGTCGAGGGTCGCACTCAAGGGAAAGATCCCTGAAGTAGGAATAATTCCGATTGTCGGCTTGAAACCGCAAACTCCGCACAAGGCGGCAGGAATTCTCACCGATCCTCCGGTGTCAGTACCAAGACCAATGATTGCGCCTTTCGACATCGCAACTGAAACCGCAGAGCCTCCGCTTGACCCTCCGGAAATTCTAGAAGAGTCCACCGGGTTCCTCACGGGACCGAAAAATGAGCTGGAGGAAGTTGCCCCCATCGCTAGCTCGTGCAGGTTCGTCTTCCCTAGAGGCACACATCCAGCCGACAGGAACAGATCTACGACGTCACCGTTATTTCTTGGGACGAAATCCTGAAAGGCCCCAGAACCGGCCGTGGTTTTGAATCCTGAGAAAAAAATATTGTCCTTGATCGTTAGCGGGATTCCCAAAAGGGGAAAGCGACCTATAAGCTGAGGAGATTCCCGTTTTTTTGGTCGGTTTCGCCCATCAATAGACGAAGACTTTTTTCCAAACTTCTCTAACGCGCTTTCTTGATTTCTGATTGGGTCAGAGTCAAGACCAAACAAAGTGATGAACGCGTTAAGGCGAGCGTTGTAGCTTTCGATGTTCTGAATCTCCTCGCTCAGATTGTTCTCTATCGAATTTGTCCCGGATATTATGCTCTCTTGAAACTTTCCAATGCCTTCGAACGATTTGGGAATCAAGATTGCCTAACTTTTCGGTTTGATTTCAAGGCCCTTTAAGCAATTTCCAAAGCTCCCTCCGTCCCGATCAATAAAATTTTTGCTGAACTTCAAAATGGCTAGAGGATAATTTTATGCCATAATCTTATATCAACACCTCAAAGGCTCTCATCTGATTTCACATTGCCCGGCAAGGACGTCGCAATTGTCGGCATCGGAGCCTCGAAATTTGATTCAACCACTGTAGGGCAATCTTACAAGGAATTAACGTTCGAAGCGGCTAAGAACGCGTACTACGACGCGGGCATTGATGTGCGGAATGACGTAGGCTCCTTCATTTGTTGCGCAGAGGATTTTTGGGAGGGTACGAGCATTACAGACGAATATGCGCCTGACCAACTCGGGGCAAAACTGAGACCTCTATTCACGGTCAGCGGAGACGGACTGCTGGGCCTCGCCCATGCGTATATGCACATAATGTCTGGCGTATCAGATATTGTTGTTGTAGAAGCGCACAGCAAACTTTCCGATGTAGAATCGAAGGACATTGTTGAAGACCTTGGTTACGATCCCAGTTTTGCGAGATTTTCTGGGGCTGGTCCAAATTATCTCGCCGGCTTGGAAATGAGGAGGTACCTGGAAGAATCAGGGAATACGGTTGAAGACTGCGCCGCTGTTGTTGTAAAGAACAAGAAAAACGCGATGAAGAATTCGCGGGCAGTTTACGGAGGATTGGTTTCAAACAAGGAAGTTCTCACTAGCGACGAGATATCTTCGCCGCTTAAGAAAATGGATTCGAGCCAATCGTCAGACGGATCTGTAGTCATAGTGCTCGCCTCCGAGACGAAGGCAAGGAAACTAGCGGACAGGCCAGTTTGGGTTTCGGGAATCTCATGGTTTTCTGACACACCGAACGTGGAAGAAATGGACTTGGGACAGGCAGTCTACGCGGTTAATGCCTCAAAAAGGGCCTATTCTATGGCGAGAATTACGAAGCCGGCAGAACAGCTTGACTTTGTCGAGGTCGATGACACTTACTCATTCAAGGAGCTCGAACATCTCGAAGCTCTTGGTCTCACAAAAAGAGCTGGAAAATTTGTATCTTCGGGCAAGGCGGATCCAGATGGCGTACTTCCCGTAAATGCCTCTGGCGGATCACTAGGGATGGGTCGTTTCATTGAAGCAACGGGACTAGTTAGGGCATACGAATCTGTTCTCCAAATTCGCGGAGAGGCTGGGCCACTTCAACTCGCAAGAACTTCAAAGTGCGCCGTCCAATCGTGGCGAGGTCTCCCGACTCAAAGTGGAGTAGTAGCGGTACTCGGCAGGTAATATGGGTTGGCTGAAAAAAGAAAGGTTTGCGTCATCGGAGCGGGTCTGACGCTATTCAGAAGGCGGTTGCTGGAAACCGGAAAGGAATTATGTTTCGGCGCAGCTCGGATGGCTCTCGACTCTGCTGGCATCGAACGAAAGGATGTAGATTCAGTCGTCATGGGCTCAGCACCAGATGCATTTGATGGAGTTCACATGAAAGGTGAGTACTTGCTTGACGGAGCTGGGGCATATCGAAGACCATACTCGAGAGTCTATGTTGGAGGAGCCACGGGTGTTTACACGCCGATATCGGCGTGGTGGCATGTGGCTTCTGGGCTAAGCGATGTCTGTCTCGCCGTCGCAGAAGAAAAAATGTCTCCGCTTCAACCGCATCCTCAGTACGCGTTCTGGAGCATTTTCGATCATGATTACGAACGGCCGCTTGGCACAACGCTTCTTTGGATCTTTGCACTTGAGATGAGACGGTACATGAATGCTTACGGGATCAAAGAGGAGGAGATCGCGCAGGTTGCGGTCAAAAACAAGGGAAATGCGTTGGATCATCCTTGCGCACAGCTAGCAGCGAAAATTACAGTCGAGGACGTGATGAAATCGGAGCCCATGGTTTGGCCGGTCAAGAGGCTCGACGTCAGCCCACCAAGTGACGGAGCAGCTGCCGTCATTCTCTGCTCCGAGGAATATGCAAAGAAAATTACGAAAGAGCCCGTTTACGTCAGTGGGTGCGGTTGGAACATCGACAGCACTTACTGGACGAATCGGGATTTGTACTATCCGCAATATCTTGAGAATGCAGGCAACATGGCCTACAAGATGGCTGGAATAAAAAATCCCAGAAGTGAAATCGATTTTGCGGAAGTCTACGATCCATTCGATTACAAGGAATTGCATCACATGGAGGGGTTGCAACTAGCCAAGAAGGGGCAGGCGCCTAAACTTACAACCGCCGGAGTAACCCAAAGGGATGGAGAACTACCGATAAATCCATCGGGGGGTCTTCTTGGAGTTGGAAACCCCATCGCCGCTGCAGGAATGATGAAAGTGTGCGAGCTTTATTTCCAGCTTACGCATCAGGCCGGAAAGCGCCAGGTGAAAAAAGAGGTCCACACCGGGTTGGCTCAAGCTTGGGGTGATTTGATGCAATACAGTTCCGTTTTCATATTGAAGAGAAGGTAGCAAATCATGAGCGAGAAAGTAAGATTCTTCCCCGGAAAAGAGATCGGGCTTGAGGCATTCGAGAAAGGCGAGGTGTTGCTTACAAGATACAAAGCCGATCTAAAATATTCTTGGGCGAGCGGGGTCGCGGTCGGGAGATTCCTATCCGAGCTCAAGAACGGCCGGTTAATCGCGAGAAAGTGC
>JAPCJU010000138.1 GCA_027886795.1 Nitrososphaerota archaeon
ACGTTGCATATTCTTGCATCAGTTTAGCCAGATACGCGTATATGCACGTTTTGAGCGTTAAGAGTCATTTCAAGTCGGGGATATCAAATTGCACTCAAAATATAGCTTAATCATAGGTAGTATGTCAATCGTTTTCCTAACTTTCGCGATGCTATCCCCTTCAGTCGCTGCGACTACCCAGGGCTCGCAATTTGTAGCTTACCAAATAATTGCCACGACTCCCGCTCGTTCAATTTCTGCCGTTGTCAATGAAAGCGTCTCTCCATCGAGTACAAGCGGTTTCTCGAGTTTGACCTTGCAGCTCGCATCCAACATGGGGAACTTTTCTTATTCGAAGATCGTAAACACGACGAAGGTAATGTTACCCTACTTCCCCAGTGTAGCAAACCAATCTTTGAGCTTCCAGTACCACAATTTCTCAATTTCTCTGGCGATCGCCCAACTCTGGACCGACAGCGTTTCTTACAAATCGCAGACCTATACGCTGACGAACTACGCGTTTAACGTGTCTGGTTCAAAAACTGGGGGAACTCCAATCGCTGCCAGTGGTCACGTTTCGACTTTTCCATCGGGTCTAGTTTATTCCGCGACCGTTACGGTGAACGGCACGGATACTATCCAGGTCATGCTGCTCGGTACTAATCTTGATCTGAATTCCTCGTCAAATTCCTCTCAAACAACTACGGCAGCAATTGCCGGCGGCGCCGGATCGATTTTGGCGGGCGTCGGTGCTTTTGTCTTCTACAAGCGCAAGAATGGTACCGCCCGACAAGACAAGGCCGAAGACAAGCCGCTCTATCACGTTGACTGAGTAGTCGTTTCGTCCATTGTGCGCAGCGGTAATAGAGTTCTCCAGTGCCATTAAGGACTATGGCTCGAAGCGCATAGGACCTGTAACTTTTTCTCTGCAACAGGGAGAAGTAGTAGGATTCCTCGGGCCGAATGGATCCGGCAAGACGACGTGCATCCGGCTACTCCTCGGGCTGATGCGTCCCACTTCGGGTACGGTTCGGATAAGGGGGCTTGATCCGATCTCTCAGCACGCGCGTGCTTTGCGACGCGTCGGTTACTCTCCAGAGCTTCCAAACATTCAGACCTTCCTCACTCCTCGCGAGCTCCTCACCCTCGTTGCAAAAGAGTTAGGCGTTCCTGCTTTAGAAACTCGGAAAGAAATCGTCGAAATCTTGGATCTTGTAGGGTTGTCGGAATACATCGACATCAAAGTGTCGAAATTCAGCAAGGGCATGGTGCAACGACTGAGCATCGCGCAGGGGATGATCGGGTCTCCGGACATCTTGGTGATGGATGAACCGATGATAGGCCTCGATCCTGCGGGGTCAGCACATTTCCGCGAGGTATTCCGTGATTTTGCAAAACAGAGGGGTGGAACGATCTTTCTTTCGTCGCACATTATGCAGGAAGTAGAGTCGCTCTGCACCTCCGCAATAATGATTCACAAGGGGCAGCTTCTGTTCAGCGGGCCGACTGATGAAATCATCGCCAAGGTGCTCGGCTCGAACTTTCTCATCGTCGAAGCAGATCCATTCGGAGATGAGTTGATCAAATTGATTTCTGCGATCCCAGGAGTTGAAGGGGTCACAAGAAAATTGACCGATGGGAGGACGGCCGAGCTTAAGGTCGAACCGGGGAAGGAGGTAAGACCCCAAGTTGCTGAGACCGTGATTAGATCGGGTTCCAAGCTTTACTCGATGAGCTATGAGGAGAACCTTCTGGAGAGGACCTACATCGCGGCATTGAAACAGGGTAAGGTGGTAGTTTAGTGAGACCCGGCGTAGTTTACACATTCCTTCGGTACGAAATCAAGAGATCAATCGCGAGGAGAAAGATCATCGCGCTTGGTTTCTTCACTCTGCTGATAGGTACGGCGCCGTATTTTCTCATTTCTTACGTCGGCGCTGGTAGCAGAATTATGCAAGTTCTTGCGCCTTACTTTGGCTACCTCTGGGTCGTCGGAGTATTTCTCCCACAATCATTTTTCGTGCCGTTCACTTCGATCCTGATCTCGGGAGGCGCAATGTCGGAGGAGTACGAGCAGGGAACTGCAGAGCTGCTCCTTTCAAAACCTGTTACAAAGGCGGAATATTTTGCGGGCAAGTTCCTCGGCGGATACGCTCTCCTAGTTTTCCTCATAATTCTAAACATGGTTCTTTCGGTTCTTTCGGCGACGGTAACATTCGGGCAACAGCTCGCACTGGAGACTCTCCCTATGGTCTTCCTTGCCCAGATTTTCGCAGTTTTAGTTTTCTTCGGCATCGGATTCATGTTCGGCGAGCTCGTGCGAAGATCGTCGCTTTCATACATAATTTCGTCAGCTCTTTTCTTCACCACCGAAATTGTTGGACTCGCCCTTACCATCATCTACAACTTGACTGGCACCGACCTATACAGGCAGATTCAGCTCTACCTGCCGACCTCCCCCGGAGCTTCACTCGTGCTCTTGCTCGAAAAGCCACATCTTCCCACGACGGTGAGCACCTTGCTCAATTTTGCGTCATTTGGAGGTGCAGTCGAAACGTCCATACCTTTCGCGGTTTCACTCATACTGCTTTACTTCGGCGCGGCATTTGTGATAGCTTTCGTGTTCTTCGAACGAAACGATATTTCAAGAAAAATAAGTTAGCGCCTGGCTGCCAAATCTCTCCAGACGTTAAGGATGATGATTAAGACTCGTTTCTTCATGCAAAATTAAGAAACGTTAAAGCGGGCTCCGACTAAGGAACGAAATCCAAATTGAATAGTAAGATCTTTTCCGCTCCCGGGGTTGTCGCGCTGAACGAGAAATTCAAACCCATCTGGGCGCTGAACTCGGCCGGTTCGCTTTTGGGATGGGATCTTGAGGTCAACATGCCAAAAATGGGGGCAGTTGCGAGAGGAATAGTAGCAGCGGAGATCTCACTTTTGGAACAAAAACTAATGAGCGACCTGTACCCGTTTTTAGAGCACGCTGACAAGGCGCAGGGTGACCTCAATGATTGCGAGAAAGGAGTGATCAGAGTCCTCAAGCGCAAACATAAATTCTATACAAAGATCCCCCCGAGCCTTCTTGAAGCTGAACAGAAAATATCGGTAGAATCAACGGTGGCCTGGAGAGCCGCTAGGGAGAAATCAGATTTTCGCGCTTTCAAGCCGTATCTTGAAAAAACTGTTGCGATGAAAATAGAGGAAGCAGAAAAACTGGGGTACGAAAAGCACCCCTACAACGCCCTCCTAGATTTGTACGATGAAGGACTTACCGTCGATGATATGGATTCCCTGTTTTCAAGATTGATTCCGGCTCTGAAGAGAATCTTGGAAAAGTTGCGATCAGATCCTAGCTATATTTCCGACAGCCCACTTCTTGAAATCAGGTACGATGCGGAATCCATGAAGAAAGTCAACGAAAAATTGACAGATATTCTGGGGATGCCGAAAGACAGGTTCCGGATGGATATCTCGACCCATCCGTTCATGGAGGGCATCGCAAGGGACGATGTCCGGATCACTACAAGGTACGAAGGCAAGGACTTTAGGAGTTCGATGTACTCGGTTGTGCATGAATCTGGGCACGCGATCTATGAACTTCAGATAGATGAGAAACTGGACTACACGGCGCTCGGAAGGGCGGTGTCGAACGGATTCCACGAGTCGCAGTCAAGGTTCTGGGAGAACGTGGTTGGTCGTAGCAGGAGTTTTGTTTCGCTCGTTGAGCCGGCGCTTCGAGAGAATCTAGATTTTATCGCGCCGTATGATAAAGAACAACTTTACGCCTACTTCAACCTCGTAAGGCCGGGGCTGATAAGAGTGGATGCCGATGAACTGACGTACAACTTCCACATCGCCCTGAGATACGAGCTAGAGAAAAAGCTCTTGGACGGAAAGATTTCCCCGTCCGACCTGCCGTCGATTTGGAGCGAGATGATGGACGATTATCTTGGAATCACCCCAGGAAACGACGCGGAAGGAGCACTCCAGGATGTTCACTGGAGCTCGGGGAGTTTCGGGTATTTTCCCACATACACACTAGGAAACATAATCTCCGGAATGATCTGGCATAATATCAGAAAGGAGATCCCGCTGGAAGATATCGTGCAAAAAGGAGAGT
>JAPCJU010000139.1 GCA_027886795.1 Nitrososphaerota archaeon
ATCTGAAGCAAAGACTGGGTCGCATCATCGTTGGGTACACGAAAGATTCAAAGCCGGTCACCGCCAACGACCTGAAATCCGAAGGAGCCATGGCGGCACTTTTGAAGGAAGCAATGGAGCCGAATCTCGTCCAGACTGCGGAAGGAACGGCTGCTCTTGTTCACGGAGGGCCGTTCGGGAATATCGCTCTTGGAACTTGCAGCCTTTCTTCAATAAACTTCGGACTGAATCACTGCGATTTCACGGTCGTAGAAGCAGGGTTTGGAAGCGATCTCGGCGGCGAGAAATTTTTCGACATCGTTTGCCGTATCGGCGGCTTCAATGTCGATTGCGCCGTAATCGTCGTATCAATCAAGGCCCTGGAATACCACGGCGGTTTTTCATCAAAAAATGCCTCAGAGAATTCGCGTCAGACATTTCTTGAAATAGGACTAGAGAATCTCGCAAAGCACATCGAGAACGTCAAGACCTTTGGGGTAGAACCGATTGTTTCCATCAACAAATTCACAACTGATACAGATAGTGAAATCGAAACTGTCGAAAAATTCTGCCAAGAAATGGGAGTCTTGTGCAGCATATCAAGGGCGTACATTGACGGAGGTTCGGGGTGCCTAGATCTGGCACAGCGAGTCCTCGAGCAGACTGAAAAAGAATTCAAGAACACCCCGATTTACTCCTTTCAAGAACCGATCGAATCAAAGATTGAAAAAATTGTAAAAAGAATTTACGGCGGGGACGCTGTCGAGTTTGAGCCTGAAGCTCGAAGATCGATTTCCATGATTGAAAAATTGGGCTTCTCCGATCTCCCCATCTGCATGGCGAAAACACCTCTGTCACTTTCCGACGATCCAAAGAAGCTCGGTAGGCCTAAGGGCTTTACCTGCACAGTGAAAAGATTGGAAATTGCAGCTGGCGCAGGTTATGTCATAGCACACTTAGGAGATATAGTATCGATGCCCGGTTTGCCACCGCATCCGGTGGCCGAGAACATAGACATCGATGACAAGGGAAATATTACCGGGCTTTTCTAAAATTTGATAATTTCTTGGCGCAAACAGAGCCGATAGCTGGGAAATCAGGACTCGTCTCTGTATGCCTCAATTTCATTCTTTAATTCTTCATAGGCTCGTCTTGCGTCATCGACGCTCGATTCATCCTCAAGCGTCGTAACATCACCAATCGGCCTTTCTTCAACTAGAGCTCCCACGACCCTCCTCATGATTTTGCCGCTTCGAGTTTTAGGAAGCTTGTCCACGAAATAGATTGCATCAGGTACTGCAATGGGACCGATGGTGTTTCTAATGTGGTTCAGGAGTTCAATTCTCAGTTCTTTTGAAGCTTTGAATCCCGGGCGAAGTACCACAAACGCAACGGGCACCTGCATTTTTATCGCATCGCTCTTTCCGATCACCGCAGATTCCGCGACGGAAGCGTGGGAAATTAGAGCGTCCTCCAATTCTATCGTACCGATCCGATGACCGGCGACCTTCAGAACTTCGTCAGCTCTTCCAAGTAACCAGAAGTAGCCATCACGATCTTTGAGTGCGTAATCTCCTGGATAATAGAGTCCGGGATACTTTGAAAAATATACGCTCGAAAATCTCTCGGGATCGTTCCACAAGGTCATGAATTGCCCGGGCCATGGTTTCTTGATTACGAGGTATCCCTTTTCCATCGGACGTGCTTTCTCCCCAGACTCTGTTAAGACTTCGGCGTCTACACCGGGCAAAGGAAAAGTGGCAGAGCCTGGTTTTAGAGCGATCATCGAGATTCCGGGCTGCGGGCTGATCATGATTCCGCCCGTTTCGGTTTGCCACCAAGTGTCCACGATCGGAGTCATACCGCGACCGATGTTGGAGAAATACCACTTCCACGCTTCAGGATTAATCGGTTCGCCAACTGTGCCCAGGAGGCGTATCGACGAGAGATCGTGCTTTCTTGCCCATTCTTCTCCGAACTTCATGTGGGACCTGATGGCGGTCGGAGAAGTGTACAGAATTGTCACGCCGTACTTTTCTATGATTTGCCACCACCTGCCGGGATGCGGAAAATCTGGCGCGCCCTCGTACAAAACGGAAGTAGTTCCTGTCAGCAAGGGCCCATAGACGATGTACGAATGCCCGGTGACCCAACCGATGTCTGCCGCGCACCAGTATACGTCCTGGTCATTTACGTCGAAAACGACTTTCTGGGTGTAGTACACCCACAGCATGTATCCGCCGCTGCTGTGAGTTGCTCCCTTGGGTTTTCCAGTCGTGCCTGAAGTATAGAGAATGTAGCTGGGATGAATCCCCTCGACCATTTCAGCAGAAGGAAAGTCTGATTGTTGTTCTCGAATCGCATCGTCGTACCAAATATCGCGACCTTCCTCCATGGAAATATCGTTGCCCGCTCTTTTCACGACTATGACACGTTCGACGGAAGTGGTCTGCTTCAACGCTTCATCCACGACCGGCTTCAGTTTGATAACTTTCCCTCGCCTATATGCTCCGTCAGATGTGATGATGATCTTGCTAGCAGAGTCGTTCACTCTATCGGCTACGGCCTGAGCAGTAAATCCCGCAAATATTACAGAATGAATCGCTCCAAGCCTGAGCGTTGCGAGCATGGCGACCGGAAGTTCCGGAATCATGGGCAGGTAGATGGTGACCCGGTCTCCCTTTTTGACGCCGAGTCGTCTTAGGGCGGCTGCGAACTTGCAAACTTCGCGGAATAGTTGTCCAAAAGTTATTGCCCTGCTTGTGCCATCTTCTCCCTCCCAGTAATACGCGATCTTATTTTTACGCCAAGTTGTAGCATGCCGATCTAGCGAATTATAGCAGATGTTAGTTTTCCATCGAGAAAACCATCTGCCGAATGGAGGTTTCTCCAGTTTTTCAAAAATCGGCCCAGACTTCTCGCTCCAATAAAGATCCTCGGCCACATTGGCCCAAAATTTCTCCGGCGAATCCAGACTTTTGGAATGAACACTCTGAAGAATTTCGATATTCGGGTTCACAACATCATCGGTGGGAAGAACTTCGCCCAAGTTTGCCATTATTGTTACCCGATCTTTAGAGCGTTTTCTTAAGTCTGGTTTGCGATTTTTCCTTTCTCGATTACTGTCTTGCCACCAACTCGAAAAGTCGCAGATCTTGCACTCGCGGTGAACCCGAATCCGCCGAGACTTATCGAGCCACCAACAAACCTGTCCTGCGCATAACCGTGCTTAATTGAAGGATTCAACCCAATGGTGAGAAGAGAAAGGATTCTTTTATCTTCAGGGAGAGACTGGATGAGAGAATCAAGGATCCCTTTCGTCTTCTTATCGGTAGAACTCCACTGAACTAGTTTTCCTCCCACGAATTCTAGGGTTGCGTCTTTGACCATCCCCAAGCGGGTGACTGAAGGGGACACTTTTACTTTACCCGATGCGGTCGTCGATTCGATATCTTTCCAAATCATTCCAGGAAGAATGTAGGAAATGTTGTTGCCCGACGCCACATCAGATTCGTCTACGACACCATCTTCAATTCCCAGTTCACCCTTCAGAGTAAAGTTCAAGGAGAGATTTCCGGTGACAATTTCGGCACCAGTACCATCCTGCAACAGGTCCATAACTGGTCTTCCCCGTTCGCGAAGTTGCTGAAAATCTACAAGCCCCGCCTTTATCTGACTATCGACAATTTCGTCTTGCGTCTTTCCCAGGAGTTTGGCATATTCCCTTCCCACGTACCCAAAAGTCAAGCGCACTCCCCGAATTTTTGCCTTCTCTGCCGATTCGTACCACGAGGAATTGTAAGATGTTGACGCGTTCAAATCTTCACGAGGGATCATTGGGGAGTAAACGGCTATTGGTGGTCCCGGTATGAAGACATAGGCATCCGTTCCCGAAAGAAGATTGTATTCGTGCTTGCCCATTTTCCCGAGTGAATCTCTCGGAGCATTCTTCAGGCTATCAAAGTAAGCTTCCTCGTCTTCGAGGATCAAAAGAGGTAAGGCACCAACTCTGCGAGCTTGCTTTACTACTTCCCTAGCAAAATCCAGACCGTTATTCCACGTCTCGATGGTCACAGATTCG
>JAPCJU010000014.1 GCA_027886795.1 Nitrososphaerota archaeon
AGATTCGCACCCGGAAAAATCAGACTCGCGAAAAATGCAAAGACAAAGAAGTAGGCGATTCCCATCGCGAGGATATTCCCCAGAAAAGACTGCCATGCTCCTATCTGTCGTGTTAGGCCAGTCGCGTTTCTGACGAATACTTTCTTTTCTGAACTTTCCATGAATCTATTCAAACTGCCCGCAATTACGCAGCTTATTTATCCTTTATTCGAATGTTGTTCTCAGGCCAAGAAAACAATCGAGAAAGTTTGACATTTGGAGAGATATCCAGATCGTTCATGAGTTAGGGCGTGCGAGAAGATTTCGGGATGCTGGCAGTAATCGCGAAAAATACGGCGGCGAGTAGAATAATGACGACGCTCGCCAGAGCATTAAAGTATGAAACAACCAATGCGAATACGTAGAACAACGGGCCGACGGAATACTGTCTACCCAAAGATCGAATGAACCTCTCATCAATATTCTTCCTGATTAACTTCCGTCTGCTCAGAGAATACCACAATCCATTCCAGATAACCGAGAGCGCGAGGAAAAGTCCTGCGTAAACTGTGGCTGCCTCGCGAGCTTGGCTCGTCAACAAATTGTCCGCGACCAAAATTGTTGCAAATGGAGTTAATACCACTACTAGCAACAGGAGGCCGTTCGCGAACATTAATTTCGTATCGAGTTGCCTGATGAAAGTGAACATATTGTGGTGGCCGACCCACATTACGAGAACTGTAAAGAAAGTAGTAACGAGGGCGAAGAAAGCGGGCCACTCGTTCAATAGTCCCCTGAATAAATCAACTCCGGGAGACAATCCCGGATCTTTGAGATTTATGACGAGTAGAGTTATCGCAAATGCAAAGACACCGTCACTGAAGGCTTCGGTCCTTCCTGTCTGCCTCTCTTCGAGGCTCTCGCCCAAGCTCTTCCCTCTATGGAGTCCTGCCCGAGGATAAGATATGAACATGTCTTTGTCAAGTGGTCGTCGATCCACCCGTCTGGAGCAAAAAAGACCGGTTGAGGACCTACGATATGGGCACGAGTTCTGACTTGAAACTCAGAAAAATCAGATAGGATTTCTCCAAATGACTGCCCTAATTCGCATGGACATCACTCTTTAAGTTATGACCGATTCTGAAAGCGTTGACGCTGGGAAATTTTTGACCCTCTAAAATTGAATCCAAGAAGAGAAGCGAACAAGATGTACGACAAAACCTTCAAAGGAACGTTGAAAGCGAGAGCAATCTGCGGGTTCGTTCCATAAATTTGTGGAAAGCCTATCGCTGACCATACAACAAATCCCGCAAAAAACGTGGCGAGTAAGATGTAGAAGGTCTTACTGATACTCCAGAATTCGACGGAGCTCAATATCAAAAGAATGAAACTCAGGTCAATCAAGAGGCCCAACCCTGCCCAGAAGGTAGAAGGACCCAACTCGAAATATCCAATCGTCTGATACACCTGTTCAAAAAATCCTGTAGCGGCAAAGGGGAACGCAATTGCAAGAATCAGAGCTTTGGGAAATGAGGTCTTTTTCCGAAGGGAAAGGAATGCAAAAACAAACAACCCGGCAGCTGAAATGTAAGTAAACGGAAAAACCTCATTGCCGCTGCGTTGGAGAGTTGCCATCTGTAGCATGTCTGTTGGATATTGTCGAGCGCTAGGGATGAAAAGAAAAAGTGCAATGTCTTGGAGGATAAACACGTACCAAATATGGGACAATCTGCTTCCAAAAACAGATTTTGATTTTTGCAATTCGAGCAAATCAAACGACCCCTAAGGAAATTTACATGCAAAATGATAAATTAAAAGGGGGATCACTTACGATAAATTTAGAAATTGTTGCGCCCATAGCCCTAATAGAATCTTCTCTGATCTCTCAAATCCTCAATTCATTTTCATAAGCATCTAATGATTATCGCATTTGATGATCGTGTTTGGGCTTTATATCGTTCGATTCGGCAATAAAAAGCCTAAGAAGTTGGGGTGTTGGAAAAATGGCTTTGCAACCGGAAATGCAAAATAAGCAACCAAAAACAAGAGGCAGGTTTCTGAATTATAGATTCATCATTTGGTGGAGTATCGCATGGGCAATCGTCATTATGGCATTATCTCCGATAGTAAATTCTGTAACACCGCTCCAGGACACTACGAACAATAATATCTGGACCCCAGACATCCTCTGGAGGCTCGTCTTGTATTGGCACGGAGGGATCTTCATTCCTTGGATAACTGCGCTTGCTGCCGTGGCAGTTGTCATCCTGCGACTCGACAAACTCCAAGGAATCCCGGGCAGGCTGCTCAGGGAGTCGGTACTTTGGGGAGGTCTCATTGCGGTTCCGCTAGCGGGAATAGCTGGAATATTCGACGTCTTTGACAAATTCCTTCTTGGGATACCTCTTTGGACGCAGATATTCGCCTTTCTTATTGGAGACGAGATGGCTATTGCGCTCATTGTTGCGTTGATTATGTACCCCAGATCAACAGGAATTCACTATACCAAAGTTGGTCTCCCCTACTTTGTTGTACTCGTGTCAGTGGTTGCCACTTTGGCTTCTGCGCTTATGGGCCACATTGGCGGCTGGATCACTTTCTTCGGGCCCACGCCACAGGCCTTCTCGCAGTACATCAATTCGACTATGTATCCAGTCTTGGGATACTACAATAGCTCGGCTGTCATAGCATTCACACAGAGCGATGTCGGTTCCCATTCCCACCTGATGATTCCCGCGCTGATGTCAGGCGTTATTGCCCTAACTGCACTAGCATACCGGTTCGGCGATGGTTGGTCCGGAATTGAAAAGGGGCTGGCAAGATTCGGATTTGTTGTTATGGTTCTTTCTCTTCTGGGGTCTGTTTGGATCTATGTTGTTTCTGGAGTCGGAAACTTTGCCATACCTACACTATTCGTATCGGGCCAGGGAGGAATAGCAGCGGACGATCTGGTTACTGGATTCGTGGGCCTCGGCGCCTTGTTCGTATTGATCTCACTCCTAATGCATTCAAGAAAGAAGACCTCTCCAAGTAAACCCCTGATCAGGGATCCTCTTTTCCTGACGGTGATAGCTTCTTGGTTCTTCATTTATTTCCTCATTCCGATAACCGGTTACTTCATCGAACTAAACGCAGGGTACTATCATGGAGTTGGCATCGGATTTGATCAGGCGTACACGCGTTTCCATCAAGACTTTGGATTCTTCCTCCTCCCGGCGTTGGTGACAGCGATACTGGGTTTCGAGGCGTTTGGTCTCTCGGGCAAGCTTAGACGCAACGTGGGCAGTCTGCTCCTGGGCGGGATTACTCTCGCTTTTGTAGCAGGTGTGCTTTACTCGCTTGTCAGTCTGAATCCAATCGCACTTTACGCTGCTTTCTTCGGGGGAGTTTTGATTGCCGTCGGTCTGTTGCTCGGAGCAAACTTCCTTAGGAAGGCACCTCCCACATCTGTCATCGAGCCTAAAAGGGACCTGCTGGTAACAACCACCGACAACCGTCCAGGGGGAAGTTAGAGCGCTCCGGGTTTTGTTTCCTCTCTAGAAGTCCAATCATTTTTCACGAGAGTACCCAACAAGACCTGCTCTAATCGAACGCTCGTCAACACGATGAAGTCGTGTAATCTGAGATCTCGAAATCAGTGGAAAATGGTGAATCTCTGTCAGGTACTCGGCAATAAACCAGGTTGGCTTTTCAGTTGTCATCCAGCTCAGGTGGTCGAAACGCTTGAGATTAATCGGCGCAGAGTACCTTCGAAGCGTTCTCTCCCCTAACAGGTTGAAATAATCTTCAAAGTAGCTCAGGGCAAGTTCGCGCAAAGAACGATAAATCGGTTCGCGATACCGGAGTCCTGTGAAATTCGATTTTGCGATTGCGCCCCAGCAACCATCGGTCTGATAGACTGCAAGGACGTGGTCTGAATCCCGTTTTGCTTCAAAATCAATAATCAGCGGCGGATAACCGTTTGCTCGGAGGGCCGCGGCAGCAAAGATTGCTCCTTCGAGACAATGAGCGGTTTTCTCGCGCAGGACGAGCCTCGGCGACCAAGCTGTGTCCGCCTGATGGTACGGCAAATCGTAAAGAAACCTTTGTATGCCATAGGGATCTTTGAGGCGACGAAGACTCCGAAGCTCTTCTGGAGTAAAGCCCCCCGAAACCTTTCCGATCATAGTCGTGGATGTTCTCTTTTGGTTTGGGAATAAATGTCCTACGTAGCAAAAAGGGCAAGGGATCAAGATAATCGGATCCCCGGAAAAGAGAATCAAAAAATACGAAATTCGATTTTTCGAGCCATTCTCCATTCAATACATATATCGCATTGGTGATACCAAATTTTCGTGCCGATTATCCTCGGCAATCATCTTTATCGATCGAAGTTGAATAGTGATCAAACATGAATAGCATGCGACGAGAAATAGACAGCCTTGGCGTGGTTGAAGTACCTGCTGACAAACTCTGGGGGGCACAGACCCAACGTTCCCTCGAGCATTTCGACATCGGCAACGATCTGATGCCGCGCGAAATGATCACTGCTTACGCGATTTTGAAAAAAGCTGCCGCGATTGCTAATCACACGAGCAAGGAGCTCGGCGACCTACAATTCAAACTAATCACTCAGGTTTGCGACGAAATTCTCGCCGGCCAGCACCACGACATGTTTCCGTTGCATGTGTGGATGACCGGAAGCGGCACCCAGTTCAACATGAACGTGAACGAGGTGATCTCCAATAGGTGTTGTCAGCTCGCAGGAACTCCCATGGGGAGCAAGACACCGGTACATCCAAACGACCACGTAAACATGGCTCAATCATCGAACGATACCTTTCCATCGGCGATGAACATTGCAGCCGCAATCAATACGAAGAAACGCCTAATCCCGGCGGTGACGACCCTGCGTAATTCGATCGACGAGAAGGCAAAGGAATGGGGAGATATCGTCAAGATCGGCCGAACTCACATGCAGGATGCTACCCCGTTGACACTGGGACAAGAGTGGTCTGGCTACGCCGGAATGTTGCACGATGATCTCGAATGGATCGAAGCCTCGCTCGGCGGAGTCTATCGTCTCGCCCTTGGTGGCACGGCCGTTGGAACGGGGATAAACTCGGCGCCAGGTTTTGGCGAAGCTGCTTCTGCGGAGATTGCTAACTTGACCGGCCTCCCCTTTGTCTCGGCGCCAAACAAATTCGCGGTGCAGGGAGCGCATGATGGATTGGTTCAGCTGTCTGGAACTTTACGCACACTGGCAGGCTCCCTTTACAAGATCGCCAACGATATTCGTCTGATGTCTTGCGGACCCCGCGCTGGATTTGCCGAATTGGAGATCCCGGAAAACGAGCCGGGTTCGTCCGTAATGCCGGGAAAGGTCAACCCTACGCAGTGCGAGGCACTCACCATGATTTCCGTACAGGTAATGGCCAACGACGTCGCAGTTGGATTTGGAGGCGCGGGGGGCTATCTTGAAATGAACGTTTACAAGCCGCTGATCATTTACAACATCGCTCACTCAATTACTATCTTGACCGATGGTTGTACCAATTTTGGCAAGTTCCTCGTGCAGGGCACGAAACCCAATCTGAAGAAGATAAATGAATACGTCAATCGTTCGCTGATGCTCGTGACTGCTCTGTCGCCGGTCATTGGTTACGACAAGGCGTCGAAGATTGCCCACTATGCCATGGACAATGATTTGACGCTAAAGGAAGCTGCGTTGAAACTGGGATTTGTCACGGAAACGGAATTTGATCGGATTGTTGATCCTAAAAAAATGGTGAAGCCATACGTTGCCTCCGCCTAACCATTTTCGCATAAATAGTTAGATCGCTCACTGGCTGAGTTTTTCATAGTTGCAAGGCTCCATAGACCTATATCAATTTTGAACAAACTGAACTGAACTGGAAAACCGCGAGTAAGTTGAAAATACAAAGATCGCCTCCGAAACTCTTCGCTTGTTAGTCGTGTAAAATTCATTAATCATTTTCATTCTTTACGGCTGGCAAGAACATGTGCATTTCGATTTAAAATAATCATACGATCATCAAGATCGATAATCGTCTCCACCCCTTAATTGCGATGTCCCGCAATCATAAGATGGAGTACCGATCGCAAGTAAAGGAGGCATGCAAATGAAAGTTCTCGTGGCTTATGCTAGCAAACACGGTTCAACAAAAGGAATCGCAGATTTCATTGGGGATAAACTTCGGCAGAGTGGAAATCTAGTTGACGTCAAAGAAGTGAAAGAGATCCGCAATGCGAATGATTACGACGCTTTCGTGATCGGAAGCGCTGTCTACATGTTTCACTGGCTCAAAGAGGTTAAAGAGTTTGTATCACGAAACCAAGCAATTTTGTCGAAAAAGCCGGTGTGGTTATTCAGCAGCGGTCCAGTTGGCAAGGAGGCAAGGGACAAGAAGGGCCGCGATTTGCGCGATGTTTCAGGGCCAAATGAAATCGACGAACTGAAGGAGCTTACAAAGTCGCGCGACCACCGGGTCTTCTTCGGCGTGCTAGACGGAACGAAGCTCGGTTTCTTTTACCGCCAAATACTCAAGTCTTCGGCTGTTCGTGAAGGACTTCCCGAAGGTGATTTTCGAGACTGGGCGGACATTGAAGCTTGGAGTAGTAGTATTGCAAGCTCACTCGAAGAGATACCAAAGCTGGCGATGGGGTGAATCGATACGGTGAAAACGATTGCTATCTCAGGTTTTGTCAAACCAGAATTTGAGTCTGTTCGCGAAGCATTCGTTGAGAATTTCGAACGACGAAACGAACTGGGGGCCGCGTGCTGCATATACTATCGCGGAGAAAAAGTCGTAGATCTCTGGGGCGGGGTTAGGAACAAAGTTCCTGGCGAGCGTTGGGAAAACGACACGATGGTCATCGTTTTCTCCACAACCAAGGGCATTTCAGCCCTAGCCATGGCCCTCGCTCATTCAAGGGGCCTGTTTGATTACGACGAGCGTGTGAGCAGGTATTGGCCAGAGTTCGCACAACAAGGCAAAGAAAAGATCACGATACGGCAGCTCATGGCCCATCAAGCTGGGCTATTTGCCCTCGATGAACGGCTTGATAGGAACGTCGTAGCAGACCTCGACAAACTCGCGGTCATTCTAGCGCGCCAGAGACCGGCGTGGGAAGAGGGTTCTCGTCAAGCCTATCATGCAATCACCCTTGGATTTTACGAGAGCGAGCTGCTTCGTCGGGTCGATCCCAAGCATCGAAGTTTAGGGCAGTTCTTCCAAGAGGAAATGGCTACTCCACTCGGCCTGGATTTCTACATTCGACTCCCTGAAGAGATATCTAACGCCAGACTGGGGACACTTCAAAGGCCGAGCATGGCGCGCATGTTATTCACGATGCCTTTCTTAACCACGCTTTCAGGAATGAATCCGCGCTCGCGTCTTCGCCGAGCCTTGTTGGGATCGGAGTTGCCAGAGGAAGACAGAGAGCACATCTACGAACGTAACCTGGAAGTACCTTCGGGAGGAGGGGTTGGAACCGCTCGCGCCCTAGCCCGAGCCTATAGTGCCTTCGCTACCGGGGGGAAGGAGCTCGGGTTGCGTGAGGAAACCTTGAAGCAGCTGATGGCGCCTGCAATCCCGCCGGTTCACGGATTCCACGATGAATGCCTAAAAGTGGAGGTCCGATTCTCCCTCGGTTTTGCAAAGCCAGGTCCGACGGACGCCTTCGGTCATCCGAGCTCCTTTGGACACCCTGGTTCTGGGGGGTCTTTTGGTTTCGCTGATCCTCACGCAGAGATCGGCTACGGTTACGTCCTAAATCAAATGGGAACCTACTTGAACGACCCAAGAGATGCGGCACTGCGCAAAGCAATGTACCGCTCGATTGAGGTTGCTTCGCTAAAAGAAACGAAATCAGTTCTTATAGTAGAGTCTGCTTAGTTGGTTTGACGCAAGCGCAACTAAATGGGATACATTGTTCTCGAAATTGAGAATCGTATCTCCCGCTTATATCGGGGTACGAACTTGTAATATTTCGAGCTGACACAACATTGCAACCAGAGCCGGGCATCAATAGAGAGCTGAGCCTCGGAGAAGTAGTCTCAAAGACATTCGACGTATACCGACGAGATTTTGCCAAGTATTTCGTTCTCTTCGCAGTTGTGGAGGTAATCACCGGGATTCTTACATCGCTGGCGCAACACGCCATCGTCCTCCCGATCCTCCCGTCCAACCCAACCCCTCAGCAATTCTACAACTATTTCCCTGGGTTCCTTGGAGCCCTCGCGCTGCTCATTGTCTCAGTCTTAGTCGTGACAGTTGTATTCTTCCCTATTGCCCAGGGAGGCGCAATCAAGATGGCCTCTGATCAAATTGAGAAGGGACAGGCTGACATCGGGACGTCAGTCAGATTCGCCGCCTCAAGACTGCTCTGGATCTGGGCGTTAAGCATCGTGGTAGGCATCATCGTCGTCTTGGGGTTCATCGCTTTAATCGTCCCCGGGATAATACTGGCAATAATGTTCGCCCTTGCGTTTCCGGTCCTCCTAATCGAGAAGAAAGGAGTCCTCGACAGCATGGGGAGGAGTCGTGCGCTCGTAGGCCACAGGTGGCTCAAGACGTTCGCAGTGTTCCTTGTCTTCGCAATAATCTTTGCAATAGCTTCAGTCATCGTAAGTACAATAAGCGGGATCTTTGGCATAGCAAGTCCTGTAGTCAGCGGCCTACTTTCGGCATTCTATCAGCCTTTATTTCCGATACTACTGACCGTCTACTACTACTCCAATCGCGCCAGAATCACACTGCCTCCCCCCGGCCCCATGCCAATGGCACCGACCACTTCTTCCCAGTATGAAATGAAGTTCTGCCCTAGCTGCGGCACACAGCTTAGCTCCCCAGCCGCCTTCTGCCCCAAATGTGGGACCAGACTCAATTGACGGGAGCAACGCCTAACTCTGCGATGGGTGATAGAGTATAACGAAATAATGGGGGCGACAAGATTGATGATCGACCGAGGTGAATTGAAGTCAAACTCAAGAGGACGCGCGAAACATGGAAGAGCATAATTTAGGAGAGCAGGTAGTCCCCTTTCCGAAAAACCGGCAGTGGACGGCAGCCGCATTTCGTTCAGTCCAAAACAAGCCAATGATTCACGGGTTAATCGAGGTCGATGTAAGCAAAGCCCGTGAATTCATGCACAATTACAAAGCAAAAACGGGGGAATCCCTGTCGTTCACGGCGTTCCTCATTGCATGCCTTGCAAAGGCCGTCGATGATCACAAAGCCGTGCAGGCCATACGTATGGGTGGCAATCACCTCGTCATCTATGATGAGGTGGACGTTTGGACTACCGTGGAGCATGACATCGCCGGCCAGAAGGTGGTCATGCCCCACATCGTCAGAGCAGCGAATCGCAAGAGCTTTCACGCGATCCATGAGGAGATTAGGGCAGCCCAGGTGGCGGACGTCGAAAGAGTGGCCAATGGGCCTCGATTCCTCCCAGCCGCTCTCTTCGGCCTAAGCCTTTGGTTATTGTGGCGGATGGGAAGAGCGAGGCCCCGGTTAGTGAAGAAGAACGTTGGTACTGTTGGAATCACCGCAATCGGCATGTTCGGAAAAGGCGGCGGCTGGGGCATCCCGATCCCCACCCCTATGCCTCTCATGATCACCGTGGGTGGAATCGGTGAGAAGAGAATAATCTTTGACGACCGAGTCGAAAGCAGGGAGTACCTCAGCCTGACAATCAGCATTGACCATAATATCGTCGATGGCGCTCCAGCGGCACGCTTCACCCAGAGACTGCGCGAGCTGATCGAGAGCTGCTACGGTCTTGACAGCGCTGGTTTCGAATCAGAACGGACCATCGCGGAGACCACTTTACCAAATCAGGACTTGCCCGGTTCCTCCAAAGAGTCTACTTCGCTGAAGGCTTTTCCTCGTCTTTCTTGATCAAAATTCAAAAATTGGAGGCACCAGGGGTTCTTGAATCAATAATATTCTATTTTTGGTTATCCTTTCAATCCAACAAAATGCACCTCTTCCTAGATTGTTGATTTCGGGCATCTAGTTCCCGTGGCCGATATATCATTCTTGATCTTTGTCCACTTCAACATGAACCCAAAAGCCCTGATGACAAACCTACGGGGATCCGTTATCCTTCCGGGGAGTGAACAATACGACGAGACACGCAAGCTGTACAATGCAATGATCGACAAGAAACCGTCTGTAATTGCACGCTGCCGTGATGTGGCGGATGTTACAGCGGCAGTGAAATTCGGAAAAGAACAAGGGCTTGACGTAGCAGTAAGAGGAGGCGGCCACAACGGTGGAGGGCTCGGCAGCGTCGAAGACGGTTTGATGATCGACCTTTCCTTGATGCACGGAATCAGGGTTGATCCTCACGCTCGAACCGCTCAGGTCGAAGGAGGCACTCTACTCGGAGATCTGGATCACGCAACACATCTGTTCGGACTGGCTGCTCCGGCGGGTATCATTTCAACAACTGGCGTGGGAGGGTTAACTCTTGGAGGCGGGATAGGGTACCTCACGAGAAAATGCGGCCTGACTATCGACAATCTACTCTCTGCGGATCTTGTTCTTGCTGACGGGAGTTTTGTCACTGCCAGCGCGGACCAGAACAAGGATCTTTTTTGGGCAATTCGGGGAGGCGGAGGAAATTTCGGTGTGGTGACCTCGTTCACATTTCGGTTACATCCGGTGAAGAACGTGATAGCGGGCCCGACCTTCTGGTCTTTCGATCAGTCTGCCGACGTCCTAAAATTCTATCGTGAGTTTCTGCCTTCCGCGCCAGATGATTTGAATGGTTTCTTCGCGTTTCTTACAGTGCCACCAATGGCGCCATTCCCAGCAGACCTTCAGGGGAAGAAAGTCGCGGCAGTTGTCTGGTGCTACACGGGGCCTTCTGAGGAAGCAGAGAGAGTCTTCGCACCTATCAGAAAAGTAGGCAACATTGGTATGTTCGGAGTCCAGGAGATGCCGTACACCGCGCTTCAAAGCATGTTCGATATCTTCTATCCGCCAGGACTCCAGTGGTACTGGAGGGCCGATTTTGTCAAGGAGATATCTGACGCCGCCGTGGAAAAACATGTCGAGAATGCGAGCAAACTCCCGACGGGTGCCTCAACGATGCACCTCTATCCAATAGACGGAGCGGCTTCTCGCGTGAATCAGAGCGACACACCGTGGGCATACAGGGATGGAAAATGGGCAGAGGTGATAGTTGGAGTCGATGCAGACCCTGCGAACGCGAGAATGATCAAAAACTGGACTGTAAAGTACTGGGAGGATCTTCACCCGTACTCAATGGGTGGAGCCTATGTCAATTTCATGATGGAAGAAGGGGAGGATCGCATAAAGGCGACCTACAAAGGGAACTACGACCGGCTTTCCAAGCTGAAACTGAAGTACGATCCTTCCAATGTTTTTCACGTGAACCAGAACATCCATCCCTCGGCGTAGCGCTGGACCTCTTCTTAAAAACAAGGTTGAGAGAAAATCTCGAAGAGAACACTACGATGCCTCGTGACTCCCTTCTAGCTGGCTCGCCATTTTTCCGTGCGCATAAATACCGCTGCTTCCAATTTTTTAGTCACATGGCAAAGATGGGTACGTGCGCCTGCGGATGGACAGTTATTTCCCCAGTCGGCGAGGAGGACGTCTTGATGCATGTTCGCATTCACCTGAATGAGCACCACCCGGGAACGAAAATTACAGAAGGCGAGCTTCGCAATCTGATAAGGTCCATTTGAAAGACCGTTTGACTAAGCGATCTTCTCTTGGATGAGGCGGTCAATCCAGTTAGGGCGCTTTGGCTCAATTATTTCCTTGAGAACAGACATCGAGCACCATTTTACACCTTCGGTGGATAGCAATTCGACAAGTACTTCTTCTGGATCTGCGAGACTGAAACCGAACATCTCGGCAAGGAGAGTTCCATTCGGGGCGACTCGCATCGACCACATCCTGTTTCCATACTTTTCCTCTATCCTTCGCTTGACCGAAATTTGCTTTGAAAGATCCATTGATACTCCCAATTCGTAGAATACAAGCCCTTCCTGTCTCTGAGTATTCAATACGGGTCTGATCTGAAAAACATCTTCATCCATCAACTTCCGGGTCCGGTATTCCACGACTCGGGGCGTTACCGAAAGTGCTTGCGCGATCTCTTTCGTCGAGACGCGCGCACCGTAGCGCATCCTTACAATGATGCTCCAGTCGAGTGAATCAAGCTGTCTTCGCGGCTCTCGCAAAGTGTGGTTCCCCAGACTTGTCATGGTCAGCTCGAATCTTGCAGCAACCTGCTTGGCGGTTGCCTGAACGTCTTCTTCGGATTTGCCGGCAATGGATAGGGCCACTGCAGGCCCCAGGTAATCGAACGCTTCCACTATGCCTGGGAGCTCGTGGATGAAACCTAGAACGCCGAACTTCGTAGGGATATTCATCGCTTCGAAGCGGCACAGTCCCTGAAACTTCATTCCGAAAAGAGCCAGATTGGGGATGACTTGATAGTACTTGATGAACCCTGACTCTTCCATTTTCTTCACTCTTAGTCGTACGGTCTTCTCGTCGAGACCCAGTTTCTTACTTATGGCAGAAGAGCCCGGGCGCCTTGAGGCCCAGGAGCCGTATATCCAATCAGTGAAAGCCATCTCGCAGAATATTCGAACGTCCTTGGCGTCCAAAGTCCTAGCAGCTTTTTCACTAACAAAAGTGGGATATGCGTTTTTCGGAATACCTCAAATTGGATTGCATTGCATCAGTTCAATCAAGAGCGTGTACTCTTTTAGAGCCAGCTTTAGTTCACTGGGTTCACCGGACAAATATCGAATTCTAGATGACTCAACAATAGTGAGCTAAAACGGAATATCAGTATACTACGATATTACAACTAGGGATGAGAGAGAGCCCATTTCTATCCCACACACACTTGTCATTCTGTCTTTTCCTTATTGATGCGGTTACGTAACCATCCTACCTCCTCATTCGCGATTAGGTCAAAGTTTCTGTGACAACATTTTTCGATGGCATCAAAAGCTCTGATTCCCTGATTCATAGCCTCTCTTCTTTCGCTCTCGAGTTTTGAGTTTGTTAGGTTAATAGTTGATGAGTGGTAGAGATACCCTTCTCCGTGAAAAAGACCATTCCGAATCTTTTGAAATTTCCGAAGTTCAGCATACTCTTCTTGTTTGAGAAACTCGATCTTCTTCAAGAAATCTACTTTTG
>JAPCJU010000140.1 GCA_027886795.1 Nitrososphaerota archaeon
CACGGTTTTAGCTGCTGTCGGATCTTTGTTGCATACCGGTGCTCCAACGAGTGCGGCGAGATGAATTATGTATTCCGCTCTTTTCATTGACGCTGAAAGCGTGGACTTGTCCCTGACATCTCCATGCACTATTCTGAAGTTATCATAGGAACAGCAATCGAGGAGGGTGGAATGTCCATAAAGAAACGAATCTAGAACCGTAACATCGTGACCGTCGTCAACAAGTTTCTTGGAAAGAATGGAACCGATATAACCGCCGCCACCGGTAATCAAAATTCTTGAGCTCATCGGTTAAAGCTCGATTCTCACTCTCCATATATACGTAATCTATACAACAGGTATTAGATAGAAAAGCGAATCATGAGAACTTGGAATTCTTCGAATCATTTCGACGCGTTGTCTATCGTTTTCATAATCATCTAAAACAAGGCTGATTTTCATTTGAGAGCAGTTTTTCTTGACAGAGATGGAGTCCTCAACAAAGAAAGGAAAGATCACGTGAAATCGGTTAGAGAATTGGAAATTATCCCCGGCGTGCCTGAGGCTATTGCAAAACTGTCTCCGTTGGATCTAAAGATAATCACGATCACGAACCAGTCCGTTATTAATCGGGGCCTTACTACCCGCGAAGAAGTTGAGAAAATTCACAAAAAAATGTCGCAATCTATTTCGGCGAAGGGTGGTCGGATAGACGCAGTGTATTATTGCCCTCACAGACCCGACGAGGATTGCGACTGCAGAAAACCGAAAACAGGATTATTCCGGACTGCCGCTTTGGATTTTGATCTTGATCTCGGACAATCTTGGTTTGTCGGCGATAAAGAGACAGATGCGGAGGCGGCTAACAAGCTCGGATGCCATTTTATTAGAGTTCAAACAAATGAACCAGGACAACTCGCTAGTGCCGTCTCTAAGATTCTAAATTTTGAGAGCTCAAAAAACAGTTCAGAATGAAAAGATTTCCCGCTTGGGAAATTTACGACCGTTTCCTCATCGAAGTTGGCTTGTCTGAAAATGAAATTTCCACTATCTCACTAACGATATGGCCGATCAATATGTGCGATTCTTGAATTCTTGGTGTCGAATCTGACGGAACCTTGATTGCTAGATCGACAATCCGCGAGAGTTTTCCCCCGCGACGTCCGGTCATTCCAATGGTTTTCGCATTTTTCTTCATCGCAGCTTCGATGCCCAGCATCACATTCTTTGAATTGCCGCTTGTGCTGATACCTACGGCGACATCGTTATCTTCGCACAGCGCCTCGATTTGCCTTTCAAAAACATGATCGTACCCATAGTCGTTGGCAATTGCTGTGAGGGAGGAAGTGTTCGTGGTCAGGGCGATCGCTGGCAGAGCTCTCCTTTGAATTAAATAACGTCCGATGAATTCAGCAGCGATGTGCTGGGCATCCGCCGCGCTTCCGCCATTTCCGAATAATAACAGCTTGCCTCCGGACCTGAGACTTTCAACAATGAGCTCGCTCATTTGAGCTATGTCGTCGACGTTCGATTTCAAAAGCTTCTTAGTAGCAATGCTTTCGTCTATTGACTTCAATATTTGATTTCTAAGCTGTGCCAATAAGATTCACTTCATCGAATAATTTGAGATATGAGCCGCCCGACAAATAAAAATGACCTAACCGATTTCCAACTTCTTAGTACTATCTTGAGATAAACCTGCTGAATCGTCCCAACTGCTTTCGGAATACGAATTTTGCTACATCCAATTTTTCGGTTTTTCGCAGGAGTGCGTTGGCGTAACCGAATGGTTCTATCAGAAATTTGGGATTCCTGAATTCAACCGATGCGTTCAACGATGTGAAAAGCATGTGAATTGGCTCGTACCCCAATCGATAGGCCTGTTTTCCATACTCTAGATAAGCTATGGGAGACCTCAGCTCTCCCACTCTCCTCAATCGGTGGATCATGCGATTTGCCGATTTCACTTTAAGCCCCTTCTCCATAGCCAGAAAAGTAATGTAAGTATCGGTCGTGGGAATGTTAGGAAACTTATCGCCTAACTTTTTGAAAGCATCTCTTTTGAACAAAAGAGCGTCGCCGGGACCAAAAACGTCTGCGTTCGTTTTGATGCATCTTTCCAAGAAATCTCGAGGAAACACGACGTCACCAGCGGTGATCAAAATGTAGTCGTAATTGTCAAGATTCACAGTTGCGAGAACGTCATTTACTGCTCTCATGACTCTAACATGATGTTCTTTATCCGGATAGGTTTTCGATGCAATAATTTCATCATTCGGAACGGTTTGATTTCTGAGCGAGGCAACTGTCCTCTCATAGTCTTCATTTGAGAAGACGATTGACAACACCCTCATCTAATTTTCAAACCTGCAAATGGCCGTCAAAGCGTTGCAATTTTTGTAATCATTTCAGCCGAAATATTTCCGCCAGAAACGATCGCCGCTGATTTAGTCGTATTCTTTTTTTCTTTTCGCATCTTGATCAATCCAGCAAAGGCAGCAGCGCCTGACGGTTCTGCCAGCACATGCTCTTTCTTGATTAGTTGGGCGGTCGCTTGAATGATTTCCTCGTCGCTGACGAGCATGATATCATCTACGAACCGTTTCACGAATTCAAACGTGATATCGCCGGGCTTTCTAACAGATAGGCCATCCGCGATCGTCTTGCTTTCTTCGATGCTTGACAATTCGTGATTCGAAAACGATTTGTACATCGAGGGTGAGCCCTCCGCCTGGACGCCGATAACTTTGATTCGTTCTCTATGCGGTTCTAACTTGAGCGCACTTGCAACGCCGGATATCAAACCTCCACCCCCGATCGGCACAAAAACAGTTTCGAGATCAGGGACATCCTCAATGAGCTCTAAACCACATGTCGCTTGTCCCGTGATAATCTCAATATCGTTGTACGGTTGGATAAATTCCAAACCCTCGGCCTTGCAAATCTCGTTCGCCTTCAATTGTCGTTCATCCTGCTGTTTTCCGAAGAGTACAGCAGCCGCACCGAGCGATTTAATCATCGATAATTTTTCTAGCACGACCGTTTCAGGCAGCACTATAATTGCTCTCACTCCGAGCTTGTGAGCAACGTAAGCAACTGCGAGCCCATGATTCCCAGACGAAGCCGTGATGACGCCTCTCGCGAGCCTTTCTGACGGGAGCGAAAGTATCTTGTTTGCCGCGCCCCGGATTTTGAAGGACCTAACAGGTTGGAAACACTCCAATTTTATCCAAGCAGTGCCTTCCGAGAAGCAAGGGTAGGTGGGAGTTCTATACGCGTAGCCATGTATCCTCGCGGTTGCTCTTGAAATGTCGTACACGGAAATTAGGGCGTCGCTCCTCAAGCTTTTTCGGCTCCAGGCAAAGGGGCTCTATCGTTTTGGCCTCGGGCCGAATCTTTTGAACGCTGCATCACATATCGGATCCGGCATAACTTCAAGTGGTACCGCAAACATGACAGTCTGACCGCCAAGGGGCATAGTGAGAAGTCTGTATTTATCACTGACAACAGCGGTGAATCGAATGTTACCAAGATCCTTTGGAAGGGCATCAGCCAGGCCCTGGATGACGAGCGCTTTAATGGTCACCAAGGAACTAGCCGGTAACTTTGCGGCCTTGCCCCTTTCTGATTCTGCGTAACTTACTATCCTTCCTGCATCGTCCAAGATAGCGCACCGGAGAATATCTGGACTCAGGTTGAGAAATTCGTTTGCATCCAAATTCCGGGCAAAACACAGCTTTTCAAACCAGTATTAATTCTTGACCTGAATGGATCCGTCAGATTTTTCTAACAAGAGGGAATAACGATACAAAATCGATATTCATTGATAATTTCAAAAATTCACACAATTTTAGAATGGGGGCGGGACAAAAATCCTCCCTTACGCACCCTTTACAGATATCCTTCTTCTTCGTTCAAAAAAGGCAAAAGCTTCTTTAGTTTCTCATAGTTAGCAATGCCTTCGTTCCATCGTTCAGTTGTAGCTGTTGTCTGCGCACTATGTTTTTGTTCTATACTTTTGCTCAGTTGCTTCATTTTCGCTGATTTCACCCCTTTCTTCGAAGGAAAGAAAGTC
>JAPCJU010000141.1 GCA_027886795.1 Nitrososphaerota archaeon
AAAGATTTTGAAGGCGACGTGAGAACATTTGACACGTGGATGGATTCGAGTGTCAGCGCGCTTTACGTAACAAAATATCAGAAAGATCCTGGCTTTCACAAAAAGACCTATCCCGCCTCGATCAGGCCGCAGGGCAAAGATATCATCCGCACTTGGCTTCACTACAGCATACTACGGTGCACGGAAATTACGGGGATCGTCCCGTGGCATGATGTATGGATTACCGGTTGGGGCCTGGATGAAAAAGGCGAGAAAATGAGCAAGAGCAGGGGAAATGTGATTGATCCCTTCGAAATGCTGGGAAAGTACGGCGCGGAGAACTTTAGATTGTGGATTGCATCCGAGGTCTCTGTCGGATCTGACTACAGCTGTTCGGAACAAAAGATAGCGAGCCCCGGAAAATTTCTGACGAAACTCTGGAACATTGCCAGATTTATCGGGGGATTTCCGATCCCTGAAGGAAGACCTTCATACCAAGACCTGTCAGCCAGCGACAAGTGGATACTTGCAGAGTTGTCGAAACTAACTCAAGAATGCATTGCCGGCTATGAAGATTTCAATTTCTTTGTTCCAGCAAACAAGATCCGAGACTTTACATGGAACACTTTTGCGGCTCATTATCTGGAGCTCGCAAAGGGGAGGGCATACGGCGTAGGATTCAGCGAGACGGAGTCCTTGTCAGCGAGATATACTTTGCACGAGTGCCTTCGCTCCATTCTAATCTTACTTGCCCCCATATGCCCCTTCATCACCGAGGCTCTGTGGCGCAAGGTCTACTCGAGAAACAGCATTCACAACGAGCTGTTCCCGGAGCCGTCAAAGTGGAACCAAGAATTTCTCGAGTTTGAAAAGGCGATCGTTGACTTTAACAGTTTGATCTGGAATGAGAAAAAAACCCATGGTCTTTCTTTGAAAGATCAGTACAAGGTCGAGATTCCGACAAAACTCAAAGAGTTTGAAAAAGATCTCAAAATCATGCACAACTTAACTAGCGGTTGAACTTTCCTAGCCAAAAAGATCTGATGTAGCTGAAAGCGCTATCCTGGGTTTCCTGGGGGCCGAGAGCCAACAACAGATTGATTTGGACAGCTTCTACCTCAAAGACCCCCGACAATCCGAACTCCCATTCCCTGATTTCTTGTTTCTTGATTTTTTCCAGTAAGGGAGTTACATCTCTAGTGGCAAAAGTTGCGATAGTCACGTGTGGCACAAACTCTTCATCATCAAATGGACTCCTGTCCACTTTCCCACGTAGACTTTCATTGATCGCCTTGTTGATTTTCTTGAAATTTCCTCCGTCCTCAACTGCCGCGTAGATTGCTGAGGAAAACGCATCCACCCCTCTGACCGTTACTTCGAATGGATCAATTTCAGAAACAATATCCCGAACTTTTGAGAGGACAAACTCGTATTCGGATCGATCCAATTTCTCCCCGAGATAGCCGAGACCTTTGATGGGGACGTGGAAAGTGGAAGGGTTCGTGTACAGTTGCCGTTCATCAAGGCCCTTCAGCTCATTCTGTACCGAGATCAGTGAGCGCCAAAGTCTAGGAGGAACCCGGTAAATTAATCCGGCATAATCAGTATCGCCGGTGTTCAATATCTGATTCCAATAATCGCTGATTGGAGTTACCTGCATCTATCTCACAATCGTAAATGTATGAGGAACGACGATGGCCATTATTGGTTGGCCGATCATTTCTCAAGTGCTTTTTCTCCTAAGATCTTCGTCTTTGACAAGGTTGAGGCTGCCCGTTCTTCCTTCGTTATCATTTCAAACTCGAGAGAACACTCGCAGTTCAGTTTTCCTGCGTTCTGGATCGCCTTTGCTAGATCCGCTATAGCTGAGTACGAAATCTTCATTGTGAAATCCTTGAACTCTGAGCCATTTTCCTTGCTCGAGACCTGGCCTCCAACAATTTTTTCTACAACAGATCTTATTGGAGTGATAAACTTCTCATCCAATTTGTGGGGCTTCAAGTGGATGATAAAACCCTTTTCGGCCGACACATTTGGTCCGTACCAATATACGGAGATGTGTGGATCATCGACGGATGTCTTTCCCGGGATGCTAGCGCTGACATCCCAAAAAGTCATTTTCTTTACGTCGTAGTTAGTTTTCAAAACTTCTTCCGGCGTGAGCTGATTGTATACTAGGACTTTGTAGATCTGAGGTTCTACCCCGAATGGCGATGACAAAATGATTCTGTATTTTATTGAATGGTTTCAAGTTTATTTGAGGGTTTACGTTGTGACGCAAGGAGAAACGAATCAACCCTGATAACAAAATTAAAGACTGATGGAGATCTCTGTAATCCTGATGGTCGAAATGACGGAAATGCTCTATCTTTACGATCATTATCTGAAGGAATTTGACGGAGTGATCGTTGAAATCCTGGATGAAAAATCGATCGTTCTCGATAGAACCGCAATCTATCCACGCGGAGGCGGGCAGCCATCGGACAGGGGGTTGATTTCTTACCAAGGGAATGATTTTGGCGTAGTTGAATCCTCCAAAGATCACGATCGGGTCATTCACATTCTTTCTCGACCAATTTCAGATCGAGAGAAGAGTCTGCTCATTGGAAAACAAGTCCATGGGTCAGTCGATTGGGACTTGAGGTACAAGCACATGCGCCACCACACGGCGTTGCACATCTTATCAGGAATTGTTTACCAGAAATTTGGATCCCGAATAACCGGCGGGCAAATTTATGCTGACAGAGCGAGGCTTGACTTTACACTCGATGACATGAGCAAAGAAAGACTCAACACCATCGAGTTAGAAATGAACAAAGTCGTTAGTGACAATAGGAATGTGAAAACCTTCTGGCTTGGCACCGAGGAGGCCCTCGAGAAGAAAGACCTCTATCGCCTTTCAGCTGATTTGCTGCCCAAGGGCCTAGAAAAATTGCGGATCGTTGACATAGAGGGGTTTGACGCTCAGCTAGACGGGGGAACTCATGTGGCGAGAACGGGAGAGGTCGGAACCGTAAAGATCTCAAGGACTGAAAACAAAGGGAAGGACAACAAGCGGATCGAAATTGTTCTGACATCAGGTGCCTAACTATTTCTGATGAATCGTAACTCCTCTACGCCGTTCAACTTCTTTCTGATTATTTTTTCATAAGAAGGATTTATTTCGTAACCGATTGATTTTCGTCCCAGCTCGCTGGCTGCGAGGATCGTGGTCCCAGATCCAAGGAAGGGGTCGAGGATTCGGTCCGATTTTCTCTTGCTTGCAAGTTTAATGCACATTTCGGGCAACATCTTTGGGAAGATCGCGTCATGCATCTTTTCAGAATGCTTCTGAACGGTCTCGTAATTGATGTGCCAAACGTCTCCCCTGCATCTCAGATCCTGCTTTGCAATCTTCCACCGGCCGATGTTTGACTTGTCCTTGTAAGGAACTCCGATAGCCAATCGATTCAAGGAGTAACCCTCGGTCTTCGAGAAGATGAAAATGTGCTCGTACAGATGGTTCAGATGCGTCTCTCCTTGAACGGGCGAATGGTGGCCCTTGACCCAGATCACCGGCTGGACGAAATGAAATCCCAAATCTACCACATCCCTCGCTACCTCGTGAGATTTGAACTGATTGTCGAAGGAGTTGCCGATATTGACGAATAGTAATCCGGAATCGGCGAGGACACGGTTCACCTCTTTCCATATCCCGATAAGATAACGTCGGTACTCTGGGTAAGTCGAGTACTGGGTCTCGTATTTCTTGTTACGAAAATATGGTGGGGAAGTAACGCAGACTTGAATGGAACCGGAAGCAAGTTCCGACATCTTTCGGCTGTCGCCAATTATGACGGCGTGTTTCGCTAAATTGTCCAAAGTAAATAATGCCGTTGCTTTTCCTAGACGTGAATCAATTCATGATCAAGTTTCGTCATGTCTTCTATCCCGTTACTGGTCACGACAACGTCGTCCTCGATCCTCACTCCGAATTTTCCTGGAATGTAGATTCCCGGTTCAATCGTGAATACCATCCCCGGTTTCAATCTTTGAGCATTTCCTTGAGTA